>CAZTFZ010000115.1:0-4427 GCA_964613105.1 uncultured Porphyrobacter sp.
CAAACACCGACATGTGATTTCTGTAATTTCAGAAAATAGAGGAGAATACTAATGTATCTAGTCAATTCTTATATCGTCTATCTGATCGTCAGCATCGCCCTAACCATGTGGGTGGCGCGCACTTTGTCACGCAATGGTTTGGTCTTTTTGGTCGAGTGTTTTGGCCATGATGATCTGCTCGCACGGTCAACCAATCACCTGTTGGTGGTCGGGTTCTACCTCATCAATTTGGGCTGGATATTGCTGTCACTGCGGTTTGGCAGCGAGCCACAAACTCTGCCTCAAGCGATTGAGTTTCTAGCAAGCAAAATCGGTCTTGTGGTTGTGGTTCTGGGTGCGATGCACTTCTTCAATATGAATGCCATCGCCAAATTTGGCCGCAAGGTCGGCGAATGGCTGCGCGAAGAAAAAGCAATTCACGCCGTTGACCCAAACGAAGTCAAGCGCGGCCAAGTCAAGCTGAGCTAAGCGCTCATCCAAATGGGAAAAGGCGGCCCCTTAAAACGGGTCGCCTTTTTCATTGCCTGCCTAATTGGAAAGTGCAGCCTTGAGCGCTTCGCCCAGATCAGTGCGTTCCCATGGGAAGTGATCGCCCGAGGCCTTGCGCCCGAAATGGCCATAGGCAGCGCTGTCGCGGTAAATGGGCTTATTGAGGCCCAAATGCGTGCGGATACCGCGCGGCGTCAGCCCGCCCAATTCCTCAAGCGATTGGATCGCCTGTTCCAGCGCATCATCAGCCACCGTGCCTGTACCATGCGTATCGACATAGAGCGACAAAGGCTCTGACACACCGATCGCATAAGCGAGCTGAATGGTGCAGCGCTTTGCAAGGCCTGCTGCAACGATGTTTTTGGCAAGATAGCGTGTGATATAAGCAGCCGAACGATCGACCTTTGTTGGGTCTTTGCCGCTAAATGCGCCGCCGCCATGCGGGCTAGCCCCGCCATAGGTATCGACGATAATCTTGCGGCCAGTCAGGCCAGCGTCGCCGTCAGGCCCGCCGATTACAAAGCTGCCAGTGGGGTTGATGTGCCACTTCGTCGCATCGCTGACAAAGCCTTGTGGCAAAATGCCGGTCACAACACCCTTCACATAGGCGTGCAGTTCAGCCTCTTTCGCGCCCTCGTCATAGCCGGGTGCATGCTGGGTTGAAACGACCACCGCCGTGCATTCGACGGGGCGACCATTGACATAGCGCAAGGTCACTTGGCTCTTGCTGTCCGGTTCCAAAAAGGGCGCCGCGCCGCTTTTGCGATCCACTGCAAGCTGCTGCAAAATCTTGTGGCTGTAATCGAGCGTTGCAGGCATCAAATCGGGCGTCTCGTCGCAAGCAAAGCCGAACATAATGCCCTGATCGCCTGCTCCTTCGTCTTTATTGCCGCTGGCATCAACGCCCTGAGCAATATGCGCGCTTTGGCCGTGAAGGTGGTTTTCAAAGGTCAGGGTCTCCCAGTGAAACCCTTCTTGTTCATAGCCAATCTCGCGCACCGTCTGCCGCGCGACCGCCTCGATTTCGGCCAAGGCGCCTTGCGCCCACTCACCATTTTCATACACGCCTTTGCAGCGTATTTCGCCCGCCAGCACAACGCGCTGCGTCGCGGTTAGGGTTTCGCAAGCAACCCGCGCCTCGGGGTCTTTGGCAAGAAACAAATCAACCAGAGCATCGGAAATCTGATCGGACACCTTATCGGGATGGCCTTCCGAAACACTTTCTGAGGTGAAGAGATATTGAGAGCGCATGAATTGGGTTTCTCTTTTGCGTATGATGGCCGATGGAATAGGATTAGCGATATAAAGATTTCTTTATGTGCTGATCTCTCTAGCGCGAAGGCCGCAATCTGACAACCAGCGAAATGGCCACAAAGAACGCTCCCCAAATAAGGCTGAGCCATGGCCCTAGATGGGCAAACAGTGTCGGCTCACGAGCCGCCGGGATGAGCATGTCGATCCGCCCTTCTTGGCGCATCGGCACTTTTGCGCGCACCACGCCGCCAGCATCGATTACAGCGCTGATCCCAGTGGTGGTGGAGCGCAAAACAGGCAGGCCTTCCTCTATCGCTCGCATCCGCGCTTGACCTAAATGCTGCGGAGGCCCCCAGCTGCCAAACCATCCATCATTGGAGGGGTTGTAGATATAGTCGGGCCGGTTCGCAGGATCGACCACCTCGCCTGAAAAGACGATCTCATAGCAAATTTGCATGCCCGCCTTGCCATATTCGCCCAGATCGCGTGTTTGCGCGCCCGGCCCCGGAATAAAATCCAAGGTTCCAGCGACGAAGCGCGAGAGACCCAGCGGCTCTAACGCCCAACGAAAGGGCAAATATTCACCAAAGGGAACAAGGTGCGACTTGGCATAGCGCTCTCCCAGACTGCCATCAGCACCGATAGGCGTAATCGCATTGTATGCGCCAATCGCAGCGGGCCGGCCATCGCGTGTCCCAATCTCCAGATCAATCGCTCCGGTGAGCAGCATGCTGCCCTCGCCAATCACTTGGCCAACCCGGAAACGCGCAAAATCGGGATCGCCGCCAGCGGTCATTTGGGTGTAATAGCGTTGCGGATAGCCCGGCCTTAAATAATCAGGCAGGCCGGATTCTGGCCAAACGACCAGACGCTTACGAAAATCAGCGCCCAATTCGCTTGGGGAGCGGCGGGTCTGACGCGCAAGCTTGATAAATTGGTCTTCAAAATTGCTTGGGTCATCGAGCACTTCTTGGCGGATATCGGGCTGAACCAAAGTCACCGCAAGCTCGCTTTCGCGCAGCGGCGGCGCTGGCCAAAACATGCCGCCGGTCACAGCAATCACGCCAAGGGCCATGACGATCCAGCGCCGCGCCAAGACCAAGCCCAGCAATGCGCAGCCAATCAAAACCACCAATCCTGACAAAGCATAAGTGCCAAAAAATGGCAGCAAATTGGCTAGGCCTGCGCGATCATGCGGCCCCAATAACGCCAGCGACAAGGGCCCCCAGCCATAGCCTGTGAACACCCAACTGCGCAGCCATTCTGCCAAAACCCACGTCGCGGCAAATAGGAAAGACAGGCTTGCAAGGCTCTTACTCGCGCCCATAAATCGATAGGCTAAGCCTGCAGCCAAAGCGGGAAAGAAGGCCAGAATTGCGCCGAGCAAAGGCACAGCATACCAGCCGATAACCGGTGCCAAATCCGACTGAAAAGTGAACGCCGTAGCGATCCAATTGTTCGTGAGAGTGAAATGGGAAAAGCCAAAAAGCCAGCCAAGCCCAAAGGCCTTGCGCCAAGTGGGAGCCTGCCAAATCAGCCACACAAGACCCGCTATCCCAACAAGCGCAATCGGCCACAATCCCAGCGGCGGGAAGCCAAGCGCTGCAAACAGCCCGAACACCAGCGCTGAAACTCGGGGTTCGGCCGAAATCAAGCGGGTGATGAGCTCCATAGACGCTACTTTATGCTAAGTTTCCGAATAAATGCGGCTTGATGCGTGCGAAGCTAAGCCTCGCTCTTGACGCTGAGCGTATCGCCATCGTCCTTGCGTTTACGGCGGCGGCGCGGAGCTGGCTTTTCTTCAGCTTCAGTCTGCTCGCCATCATCAAATGACATCTCTTCAGAGCCACCATCACCATGATCGACTGCTGAAATAGCAGGGGGCAGGATCGAGGCATCGAGCTCCCCTGAAACAGAGGCTTCAGGCTCTTTGCGGCGGCGAGGCGCGCGTTTCTTGGGCTTAGGCGTTTCGCTCTCACCTTTATCGCCGAGAGCGTCATCGCCATCAATTGCCGCGTCTTGATCAGCGCTATTGCTGCGCCGTGATCGGCCACCGCGTTCGCCCCGATCATTCCTGTCATTTCTATCAGAACGGTCGGACTGTTCATCGCGCTCGTCTCTACGGCCGCGACCACGGCCCCTGCCGCGGCGGTTATCTTCGCCCTCATTATCGGCATCATCGCCATCGTCATTGGAACCGCGTTCTTCAGAGCGCTTGGCGCGCGCTTCTTCTTGGCGGGCCTTATTGTCCGCAATCACGCGGAAATAATGATCGGCAAATTGCAGATAATACTCTGCCTGCACGCGGTCGCCATGGTGCTGAGCATCTTGCGCCAGCTTCTTATATTTATCGAGCAATTGGGGGGCATTGCCGCGCGCCCGGCTGTCGATGCGATTGGCTGCATTGCCACCGCCGCTACCGCCGCTTTGATTGCGATTGCCGCGACCACGGCGACGGTTGTTGTTGTTGCGATTGTTGTTCAAAGGAAACTGATCCCTAGTTTTGGCCCTATTGGCTTTAGCGGGGCAAATCTGTGCGAAGGCACCTGTCTGCCGAGCCGCTTTGTCCATCCTGCTCATAGATTACGGGGCATGGTGCCTCGAGAGCTAATACAGTGTGTGGAAAGTTAGATCCTAACGGCAGCTACTCATCGCTTACCGCTGATCTGTCCTATGGGATAAAG
>CAZTFZ010000115.1:4527-6032 GCA_964613105.1 uncultured Porphyrobacter sp.
GCGCTCCAAAACCAATGCGCGCGGGTTTCCGCTCAAATCGCGGTGCAAATCGGCGCCAAAGCCTGCGTCCCGCGCGATTGCCGAGACATCTGCCGCTTGGCTCATGCCAATCTCCAGCACCGCTACGCCGCGTTCAGACAAAAGCGCGCCCAATTGCGGGACCAGAATTTGATAGTCATCAAGGCCCTGCGGCCCCGCAAAAAGCGCTTCATGCGGCTCAAACCTGTGCACTTGCCGCTCAAGCTCGGCATCGCTTTCGACATAGGGCGGATTGCTCAGCACGAGATCGAACTGGCCAAGCTTGTCTGTCCAATTGTGCTCCGACCAATCGAGCGGATAAAAGCACGAGCGCGGGGTCAGCTCATTGGCATTGGCATTGGCCTGCGCATTGGCAAGAGCGCGCTCGGACCGGTCAATCCCCACGCCCTGAGCATGCGGCCAAACGCTGAGCGCTGCCAGCAAGAGCGCTCCAGACCCTGTCCCCAGATCACAAATTCGCGCAGGTGCAGTGCCGGCTGAAAAACGCGTGCGCGCTGCATCGATCACCGTTTCGCTGTCCGAGCGCGGGATCAAAACATCGGGCGATACGGCCAAATCAACACCGTAAAATTGCGCTGTGCCGGTAATATAAGCAAGCGGTTCATGCGCCAAACGCCGCTCCACCAAAGCTGCAAAACCGTCAGGCGCTGCGATCCGCATATGATAGAGCAGCATATGCGAACGGCTGCTGCCCAAGGCATGCGCCATCAGCAATTCTGCATCGAGGCGCGCGGTATCGCTCACCTCTTTCAGCTGCGCAGCTGCAGCTCTAATCGCTTCTACTACGGTTGTGGTCGGCATGGGGCTTAGTCGTTCAGCGCCGCAAGACGCTTTGCCTCATCTTCTGCGATCAGCGCATCGACCACTTCAGCAAGACCGCTGCCCGCAATCACTTCGGGCAATTTGTGCAGGGTCAGCCCAATGCGGTGATCGGTGACTCGGCCTTGCGGAAAGTTATAAGTACGGATGCGTTCTGACCGGTCGCCAGAGCCGACCATCGCTTTGCGCGCTTCTGCCTCTGCCCCTTGGTTCGCCTCGCGCTGTTGTTCAAACAGGCGAGCGCGCAAGACCTGCATGGCTTTCTCGCGGTTCTTGTGCTGGCTTCGGCCATCCTGACAAGTGACCACGGTATCGGTGGGCAAATGCGTGATGCGGATGGCGCTATCGGTGGTGTTGACGTGCTGCCCGCCAGCGCCCGATGCACGATAGGTGTCGACCTTAAGGTCGCTCGGATCAATCCGCACATCAACCTCGTCTGGCTCTGGCAGAACCGCAACGGTCGCAGCCGAGGTGTGGATGCGCCCTCCGCTTTCGGTTTCGGGCACGCGCTGAACACGGTGAACCCCGCTTTCAAACTTGAGCTTGGCAAAAACGCCTTGCCCGCGAACATTGGCGACGATCTCTTTAAAGCCGCCCACTTCGCTGGCGCTCATCGAAACAGGCTCGACCTTCCAGCCCTGCTCGCC
>CAZTFZ010000116.1:0-6025 GCA_964613105.1 uncultured Porphyrobacter sp.
CTGTAGCTCAGTTGGTTAGAGCTGGCCGCTCATAACGGCTAGGTCGCGGGTTCGAATCCTGCCGGGCCCACCGAATGTCCGGCTTTATAGGTTTTGAACCTAAAACTGGCGGATGAATGCAAGTGAAGGCATCATCGCGATAGATCGGTCGGGGAGTGGCGCAGCCTGGTAGCGCACCTGTTTTGGGTACAGGGGGTCGCAAGTTCAAATCTTGTCTCCCCGACCAGATCTCTTTTCTAACACAGTTTTGGTCCAGCGCTGCTTGTTAGCGAACGCGGCGATCAGTCCATTGCGATTTGCGCATAATCCTCCGCCTCGCGGCTGAGGAATTTGCGATATTTGGGCGCACCGCCCCAATAGGCATTGTAGCGGAAGGGACTGGTTCCCTCGGTCGCATTGGGATTAAAACCAGTGAACCAGCTGCGCACTTTGCTAAAGGGCATCAACTCTTGCATTTTGATGACCTCGCCCTGCCACATCGCCTCGCCCTCTTCGCTCGCTTCGATCCGAGTGAAACCTTGCGCCTTGGCGTGCGCCATCAGCGCTCCAATCCATTCGGCAGTGTTTTCAATCGCAGGGGGATAATTGGTTGAGCCAGACACGCTTTGCGGGCCTGCGACCATCAGGAAATTGGGGAAGCCATGCGTCATCACGCCCAGAAATGTCGCTGAAACCTCGTCCCATTTGTCTTTGAGCTTAAGCCCTTCGCTGCCGCGAATATCGAGCTTGTTAAATGGGCCGGTAATCGCTTCAAAGCCGGTAGCAAAGATCAGCACATCGAGCGGGTGTTCGCTTACCTGTGTGTCGGCGCCTGTTTTAGGAGTTGTTTCAACACCAGTCGCAGTCACGCGGGCAATCGGGGTCTCGCTCAAATCCACAAGAGAGACGTTCTCGCGATTATACGCCTCAAAATAGCGTGTCTCCAGCGGCAAGCGCTTCATGCCAAAGCCGTGATCCTTGGGGATCAAAATCTCAGCAATGCGAGGATCATCCACCCTCTGCCTAATCCTGTCCGCGACATAATCAGACAGTTCCTTATTGGCCGCCTCATCAAAAAAGGTCTCACGGTAATTGCTGACCAACATGGAAAATCCGCGCTTGTCATAAAGCGCATCCCACAAGGCTTTGCGTTCAGCCTCGCTATCCTCAGCAAAACCATGCTCATGCGGTGGGTGGCAAAAGCTGCCATTGGTGCGAGCGCAAATCGCGAAGATCTCTTCATAGCGAGAGCGAAGATCAGCCATTTCATCGGGCGAGATAGGCGCGTTGTTGAGCGGGACGCTCCAATTGGCGCTGCGTTGAAAAACGGTTAGCGAGCGCGTCTTATCAGCGATCTCAGAAATCACCTGAATGCCTGTTGCGCCTGTCCCCACAACGCCGACATTCTTATCGGTCAAATCTATTCCGTCTGCTGGCCAATCAAAGGTGTGAAAGCTCTCTCCACCAAAATCGCTTGAGCCTTCGATTTGAGGGGTGAACGGAACCGACAAGACGCCAAGGCAGGATACGACAAACCGCGCGGTCAGCACTTCGCCATCGGTAAGCCTAGCGGTCCAAACCCGGTTCTCTTCTGACCATTCGAGCGCAGAAACCCGCTTGTTGAAGCGAAAATGCTCGCGCAGGCCGAACGTATCGACGACAAAATTGAGATATTCCAGATTGTCTGGTTGAGCGGAAAAATGCTCTTTCCAATCCCACTTTTCGAGCAATTCGGGCCAATATTTATAGCCGTAAGTGTAGCTTTCTGAATCGAACCGGCAGCCTGGATAGCGGTTGTTGAACCACGTGCCGCCAAGGTCATCATGGGCTTCCAAAACCACCGCATCATGGCCGCCATCGACCAAGTGTTTAAGCTGGCAAATGCCCGCAACACCTGCCCCGATAATGATGATATCATGCATGGGGGTCATCGGCCTATCGTCCTCGCCATTTCGGTGTTTGCTTGGTCACAAAGGCTTTGAGGCCGATCCGCATATCCTCAGAGGCTGCAATCGACAGCGTCTCTTTGGCAGAGGCCGCAATCGCGTCAACCGGATCAGATTTTGCAGCGCCAAGACTGATCATCTCTAGCGAGGTGGAGACCGCATTGGGGCTGACCGCGCAAATCGCCTCTGCAACCTCGCGCGCCTTGGCCATGGCTTGGCCTGCATCGGTGAGATGGTTCACCATGCCATAATGAGCGGCCTCTTGCGCCTCCATAGCGCGGCCCGTGATAATCATTTCGCGAGCGATCTTGGGCGGCAGGGCTTGCGGCAATCGGAAGACCCCGCCTGCCAATGCCGTCAGCCCTGACTTCACCTCTGGGAGAGCAAATTTCGCCGTAGCATCGGCAACAATCACATCGCAGGCCAAGGCAATCTCGCATCCGCCGCCATAGGCATAGCCATTGACCGCCGCGATAACCGGCTTTCTGCGTCCGCGCCTGCTGGTAAGCCCGCCAAAGCCAGTTTCAGGCACCCAATTGGGCTTGCGCGACGCCGAATATTTAAGGTCATTACCGGCTGAAAAGGCCTTGTCACCCTCGCCCGTTACAATCGCGCACCAAAGCGAACTGTCAGCCTCGTAAAGGTCGAAAATCCGTTCCATCTCAAAATTGGCCTCAGGCGTCAGGCAATTGCGTGCCTCGGGCCGATTGATGGTAACCTCAAGAACCCGCCCTTGCCGTTCAACCTTGCAATATTCAAACGGCCCTTCAAGGCTCGCTGGCGCTGCTGGGATCAGCGCCTTCGTAGCCTGCGCATCAAAGGTAAAGCGATTGCCCGGACCCTTGCTAGTGACATGGACTTGCCTGCCAATCGGGTCATCGCTGAGCATTTCAGCAAGGGTCGCCTCGTCGCCATTGTGCGTGACCGCAATAAAGCGGCGTCCATCCCCTAGCCGCGCAACGATATTGGCCAGCTTTGGCCCCTCGCGCCGATATTCAACGCAATAGCTTTCGATTACCGCAGGGCCATCGGCAAATTCGGCCACTTTTGGCGAGGCTTGGCTTGCGACCTTGGCTTTGAGCGCCACTGGGTCAGCCTCTTTCCAGCCGGTTTCAGGGGCATTTGCAGCATAGAGTCCAACCGAATGTTTGGACAGAAAGCCGCCATTGGCCCCGATCAGTCCGATCCCCTCATCCAGCCCCCGCAACCGGCGAACAAGCGAGGCAATGCCGTGGGTCGAGTAATTGTTTCCAGGGCCGCCAAAGAACGGCAGACCGCCCGTTTGCGTCAATCCGCGGCTGTCGTCAGGCTCAATCCCTAGAGCTTCGCAAGCAGCAAAAACTGCGATGGGAAAGCAGCTGTAAATATCCATGCATGCGACATCATCGACTGAGACGCCTGCAACCTCAAACAAGGCGTCATAAGCGACTTTCATCGCGACAGACCCGCCCAAATCCTCGCGATGGGGGATCGTATGCTCGCCCGCATCCGCGCCCGCAATTGGATAGACCAAATGCTCTTTCGCAATTCCAAGCTTAAGCGCCTCAGTCTCGCTCATCATCACGAGAGCAGCCCCTAGATTGACGCCATCTTTGGCCACCATCGCTCTTGTGTAGAGATCGGTAATAGAGGGGTTTTCAGCGCTGCTTGTGGTGATCGCATCCTCATCAAAACCGACCGGAAACATCGACATAGGATTGGCTGCGGCAATTTGTGAAAACGGCGCGAAAAGCTTTGCACATTCGCGAGCATACTCCGCTCGGCTGAGGCCAAGACGCGCTCGGCGGGCATGGTCGAAAACCGTATACATGCCGGGAATATTGGTCATGGCGTTCATCAATTGCGTGTAATCGAGCGTCTCACCCGGCCTTCCCCGCCGATCATCAAGCGAGCCTTGCGTTTTATCTCTCCAATCAGCGGCTGTCTTGGTTTTGATCAGCGCCTTTTGATTGGCCAAAGCTTCTGCGCCAGCGATCAACACGCCCTTGCATTCTCCGCGCGCAATCTTGCCTGAAAATTCGTTCACTAAGGCTTGCGGCGACTGTCCGCCAACGGACGAATAAACCGCATCGCGCGGCGCAATACCCAGCCTTTTACCAAGCGCTCTTGGAGAGTTTTCTGGATCGCCAAAGGGGCTTTTCAATGCGCCACCTGAATCGGAGAATGTCCGCACCAAAGCTATCGCATCAATAGCGGTCAGAAGCCCCTCAGTGCCTGCTGCATCTTTGAAGGCTGCATTGGCCGCTGCCTCCATCAGATCAAGCGGAGATGAAGCAGCCTCCAAAGTTTGCGGCTTTCGCTCCACCGCTTCGCCAACACCAACAATGACCACTTTTTCCATGCGCTCTCTATCCCAATTCTTACGCCGCTTTTTGAATAGGCGGTCTATCTGAGCAAACCATAGCCAATCAGCAATTGCTTGCCAGCCACAATCTTATCAAGCGCGCATTTACCCCGGCGCTTATTTGCACAATGTCTGCCTTGCTGTCATGCGGCCCCCTATGCCGTCATCCACCCATTCCAGCGCGAAGGGACATGTACCCTTCGACACGCGCATAATCTGGGCGATAGCGCTGCCAGCCATGCTGACCAATGTCGCAACGGCCCTGATTGGTCTGGGCGATATGTGGATTGTGGGGCGGTTGGAAGATGCCGCCACCCAAGGCGCGGTTGATTTAGGCGCTCGGGTCTTTGCGGTGCTGTTCACGGTGATGAACTTCCTAAAAACCGGCACAACTGGCCTTGTTGCACAAGCGGGCGCCAGAGCAGGCAAAGGGCCAAGTGCCGCGCGCACTGACCAATCAGAACAGCACACGATACTCCTCCGCGGGCTCGCAGTCGGGCTGGTCATTGCAGCGTTGCTCTTGGCCTTCAAGCCGCTCATCCTGCCTGCATTGCTCAGCGCATTGGGGGCCAGCGGAGAAGTGCGCTCAGCAGCGATGATCTATGGCGAAATCCGGTTCTGGAGCGCGCCCGGCGTCATGGTCAATCTGGCCCTGATCGGGTTTCTTATCGGTCGAAGACAAATGAAGGCGGTCCTCGCGATAGAGGTCGCTTACAACCTCCTCAACATTGGGCTGGGTCTATGGTTTGTGCTGGGTCTTGATCTGGGAATTGCAGGCATCGGCTGGTCGAGCGTCATCGCTGAATATGCTAAGCTTGGCGCTGTGATCCTGTTCGTCCTACGCGGCGGGAAGGCTCGTATCTTGGCGAGCGAAGCCATGCGCGGAGACACGCTAAGCTGGGCAGGACTAAAGCCCTTTCTTAGCGTCAATCGCGATTTGTTTTTGCGCACACTCATCCTCATGTTCGCGCTAGCATTGCTCACCCGTCTCTCGGCAGAACGCGGCGCGGTAATGCTTGCAGCCAATGGGATCATCTATCAGCTCTTTGTGCTCACCGCACTGCTGCTCGATGGCTTTGAGAATGCCGCGCAAGTCCTCAATGGAGAGCGGCTGGGCGCCCGCGACCGCTCAGGCTTTATCCGCTATATTCGCGCCATCATGCTGCGCGGTTTGGCGGTTGCTGGTTTGGTTGCAATTGGCTTTGCCGCTCTGGGTAGTGCGATCCTTGAAAGCTTCGCTGCGACAGAGGCAGTGGCAATGGCCGCCAAGGAAAGCGCCATTTGGCTTGTCATTATCCCTTTCGCTGGGCTGGCTGGCTTTGTCTATGATGGTGTGTTTGTCGGGGCCAGCTGGACCCGCGCTCTGCTCCTTTCCATGGCCGGTGCAGTCGCGATTTTCGTCCTCGCATTATGGCTGACATGGCCGCTAGGCAATGCCGGGCTTTGGGGCAGCTTCACTGTGTTTCTGGTCATGCGAGCAGCCATTCAAGCAGTGATGATCCCGCGGCTTGTTCAGCGCACATTTTGAGCGCCCTTTGCTGCAAACCTTGTCCATCTTATGCGCTGCAGATAGCACCTAGGCGGTAGCAGGCAGTGGCACCACATTGCTTAGTAAGCTTCCGCTTTGCCCACTTTCCCCGATCACTTGATTGCGACCCGAATTCTTTGCCTCGTATAGCGCAGTATCGGCCCGTTCGAATGCACTTGCATAGCTTTCATTTGGCCGCCATTCGGCCACGCCAAAGCTGGCCGTGCA
>CAZTFZ010000117.1:0-5981 GCA_964613105.1 uncultured Porphyrobacter sp.
GTGTCGACATGTTTGAAATGATATTCAAGATCGAACTTCTCTTCCAATTCCGCCTCTGACAAGGCGGCTGTGACTTCATCGTCCTTCTTAAGCAGGTCGAGCAAGGTCAGCGCGCCATCGGCCTCCCAGACTTTCATCGCATTGCGCTGGACCAAGCGGTAAGCATCCTCGCGGCTTACACCCGCTTGGGTGAGCGCCAGCAACACGCGCTGCGAGTGGATTAGCCCGCCCATGCGGTCCATATTGGCCTGCATCCGCTCTGGATAGATCAGCAATTTATCGACCACGCCGGTCAATCGCGCCAGCGCGAAGTCGAGCGTGATTGTCGCATCGGGGCCAATAAAGCGCTCCACAGAGGAGTGTGAGATATCGCGCTCATGCCACAAGGCGACATTTTCAAGCGCGGGCAGGGCATAGCTGCGGATCATGCGCGCTTGGCCAGTGAGGTTCTCGGTAAGGATCGGGTTGCGCTTATGCGGCATAGCAGAAGAGCCTTTTTGCCCCGGCGCGAAATACTCTTCCGCCTCCAGCACTTCTGTGCGCTGCAAATGCCTGACTTCAACCGCCAATCTCTCAATCGAGCCTGCAATCACCGCAAGCACAGAGAAGAACATCGCATGCCGGTCGCGCGGGATCACTTGGGTCGAAACAGGCTCAACCGTCAGGCCAAGCTTGTCGGCGACATGGGCTTCTACCTCTGGCGAGATATTAGCAAATGTGCCGACCGCACCAGAAATGGCGCAAGTCGCGATTTCAGCGCGCGCAGCAATCAGCCGGGTTTTGCAGCGATCAAATTCGGCATAGGCCTGCGCAAGCTTAAGGCCAAAGGTCACAGGCTCTGCATGAATGCCGTGGCTGCGGCCAATCGTTGGCGTAAACTTGTGCTCTTCTGCCCGCTTTTGAAGCGCTGCCAGCAAAGCGTCCAAATCTTCGAGCAGCAAATCGCTTGCTTGCGCCATTTGCACAGCCAGCGTGGTGTCGAGCACGTCGGAGCTCGTCATGCCTTGGTGCATAAAGCGCGCTTCCTCGCCGACATTGTCCGCAACCCATGTAAGGAAGGCGATAACATCGTGCTTGGTCACCGCTTCAATAGCGTCGATGGCAGCTACGTCGATAGTCGGCTCAGTCGCCCACCAATCCCACAAGGCCTTTGCAGCAGCCTGCGGAACCACACCCAGATCAGCCAGCTTTTGCGTGGCATGGGCCTCTATCTCGAACCAGATGCGATATTTCGCTTCCGGCTCCCAAATGGCGGACATGGCTGGGCGGGCATAACGAGGAACCATCGAAAACTCCAAAGGCGCGAAAATTGCGACCTGACGTGCAGGGTGAATTGGCTAAGCCCGCGCGGCTAGGCTGGCCACCGACAAAAGACAAGTTTTGCGAGGCAGAATTTGAGCGCTCGACGCGCTTTTCTGGGCATAATGATCAGCAATAAATTGCAGCGTCCTCAATTTGGACAGCCCGCAAAGCCAGATAGGCTTATCAAACCGATTGCCCTAGCTTGCGCATCCTGCTTAGTTGCATAAGCAACGTGATCTGCGCACGTCAATATTGTTGGAGCCTTACTGAATGATTGCGCGTTTTTTGGTCGTTTTGAGTTTCTTTTTCGCGAGCGTGGCAGCGCATGCTGGCGAGGACATTGTCTTTGCCGATAGCCCCAAATGGGCTGAGCCCGTCGATCTAGAGGCTGCTATTGCCAAGGGTGAGCAAATCGTCCTCTACGACCGGCAGGTCCGTTTCGAGGATGAAGTCGTTCATCGCTATACTGATCGCGCCACGAAAGTCCGCAGTACGGATGATCTGGACGATGTGGGCACGATCAAGATCGGTTGGTCGCCCGACAAGGGTGATTTGATCGTTCACCGCTTGAACATCCTGCGCGGCGATCAGGTGATCGACGTGATGGAGAGCGGCGGCAAGTTCGAGGTTATTCGCCGCGAAGCGCGGCTTGAAAACAGGGCTCTCGATGGACGGTTGACTGCCGTTATGACTGTGCCAGCGCTGGAAGTTGGCGATATCCTGCGTTTGACGACGACTATCACTATTCGCGACCAAGCCTTGGACGGGCAGATGCAAGCGAGCGAAGGCTTTTACACAGAGCCTCACAAGCTTGGCTTTGGGCGGGTCCGGCTTAGCCACCCTCGATCCTTAGCGGCAAATTGGCAGACAATCGGCCAAGCACCAGACCCGGTTGAGAGTTTCAGCGACGGTTTTCGCCATTTGGAAATCCTGATGCCAATCGCGGCCCCAAAGGAAATGCCCGAGGATGCTCCGGGGCGCTTTACAGTCGGGCCTCTCATCCGCTTGTCGAGCTATGCCAATTGGCAGGAATTGGCGCAAAATATGGCGCCGCTTTACGCCACTAAAGGCACTGTAGCGCCGGGCGGCGATATTGCCGCTGAAGTGGCCCGTATCAAGGCCGCAACCACGGATGATTTGGAGCGCGCAGCGCTTGCTGTGCGGCTGGTCCAAGACGAGGTGAGCTACTTGCTCAATGGTCTTGATGGAGGGAATTATTTGCCGCAATCCCCCGCTGAGACGTGGGAGCTTCGCTATGGCGATTGCAAGGCAAAGACACTGCTCTTGCTTGCCATTCTGGATGAATTGGGCATCAGCGCAGTTCCCGTTTTGGTGCATACAGAGCGCGGCGATGCGGCCAGCATCGCGCAGGCTCAGCCCAGCGTCTTTAACCACATCGTTGCCAAAGCGACGATTGGCGGGGAAGAATTTTGGCTCGATGGCACCTCGTCGGGCACACGCATTAACACCGTGCATGAAGTGCCCGATTTTGGCTATGGTTTGGTGCTGGCTGATGGCGTTGAGGGACTGACTAAGCTGACGCCGCGTTTGGCGCGTGCGCCCAATCGTATTGCGGAAATCTCATATGATCTGAGCGCAGGCGTGGATATGCCGGTTCCGTTTGAAATCAAACTGACGCGTACAGGGTCTTGGGCGGCAGAATGGCGCAGCTATGCGGCGCTAACAGGCGAGGTCGAGCGATATGGCGCGGTGGTCGAGGCGCTCGAAGATTTCGACGAGGACTTGATACCGTTCGAAGGTGAATTTTCGTTTGACGAGGAGACCGCTTCGGCTGTGCTGACAGCCCGCGGTATGACAACAGATCTCTTCAATTTTCGAAGAGACGAAGCCAGCTTGAAAATTCCCGGAGATTCTGTGGGTTGGGAATTTAGGCCAGATCGAGCGAGGCGCGAGTGGCGTGAAATTCCCTTCGGGTGGGGAGGCCCAAGTTGGGTTGTGACGGATGTTTCGATCAAATTACCCAGTGATAATTCGGGTCAGGACTCGGGCGAAATCCGCCTCACTGGTGATCAGGAATTGGACACTGTTCTGGCTGGAATACCCATTACACGCACTTTATCTCGAGCAGATGGCATAATTCGGATGCGCGACAGTTACCGTCTCAATCCCATTGAGCTCGACAGCGTGGCTATCAGAAAGGGACGCCGCGACATCAGAAGCCATGCCAGCAAAGACCCCAAGCTTACCTTTACTCAGCCTCTGCGCCGTTGGCAGCTGAGCGATGAGCAAATTGGCGATGCTGTTGATTTTGTCATCGAGGGCTTTGTTCGCCTTGGCGCTCTTGTGGAAACTGATGCTCAAAAATCACAGATGATTGCCGCGCAAGGGATGATGGCGGTACTTGGCCGACAAAATGAACGCGCGATTGCCTTATTGTCAGAGGCACTGGCGATAGAGGAAACAGATGATGCGTTGGATGCGCGCGCTACTTTATACTTGCAGACGCGCGACTATGAAAAAGCGGCTTCCGACCTTGAACGCGCCTACGATCTGAGTGGCGATCTGGATGCTGCAATTGCCTACGCAAGGGCTTTGGTCCTTGCAGGTCAGGGCGCAGAAGCCTTGGAATTGCTAGACACGCTTGCGCTGGGCGGTGCAGAGGGTCGGCGAGTGACGCGGCAATGGGCCTATGCATCGGGTGCAGCGGGCCAGTTGGAAGAAGGCTGGCTAAGGCTCGACGATGCGCTGCTGGAAGAGCCCGATGATCGCCGGTTACTGAACGCCCAATGCTGGTTCATGGGCATTTGGAGCTATGATCTAGAGAACGCCATGTCGATTTGCGAAGAGGCAGTATCGCAGGGCAACACATCGGCCAGTTCTCTCGACAGTCGGGCTTTGGTCAAATATCGCCTAGGCGACTTTGAGGGCGCGATGGCTGACTATAATTTGGCCTTGGAAAAATCACCCGCAATGTCGGGCTCTCTCTACATGCGCGGGGTCATCAAACACGCGATGGGTGACGATAGTTGGCAGCTCGATATAACTCACGCCTTGCGCATGGATGGCTATCGCGCAGACCAATTCGCGATTTATGGCATTGAAGCCCCGCGCTAAATCAAACCCTTCGCTTTAAGCGAAACATGATGGCCTGGGCTGCCGATGATAACATGGTCATGCACCACCACGCCCAAATGCTGGCCTGCATCGGCAATCCTATTGGTGATCGCAATGTCAGCCCGGCTTGGCTCGGGATTGCCGCTGGGGTGATTGTGCACAAGGATAAGGGCTGAGGCTCCGATATCGAGCGCTTTGCGGATGATTTCGCGCGGATGCACTGCGGCCTCGTCAATCGAACCTTCGCTCGCCAGATGATCCAATATCAGCCTGTTCTGCGTGTTGAGATAGAGCACGCGAACACGCTCATGCTTCAATTGGCTCATATCAACCGTGAGATAGTCGATCAGCGCCTGCCAACTGCCAAGAACAGGCAGGTCTTCTATCGCTCCGCGTGCCATTCGCCTTGTCGCTAGCGAAACAGCTTTCAAAGCTCCAGCACTCGCTTCGCCAACGCCGCTCACCTGTTGCAAAGCGGCTGCATCTGCATTGAGAACGCCAGCGAGCGAGCCGAATTTGGCGATCAGCGCTTTTGCAATTGGCTTGGTATCGCCGCGGCGGATGCCAGCAAAAAGCAGAAACTCGAGCAATTCATAGTCGGCCAGCGCATCGGGGCCACCGTTTAGCAAGCGTTCCCTAAGCCGAGTGCGGTGCCCTGCACCAGAATGCCCCGCGCCCGAGTGTTTGGCGCCCGAATGCCCAGCACCGGAATGCTCCGCTTTTGCCGATCCTGCTTCAGCTTTTGGCAAGCTCTTACCTCGCAGCGTGGATTGTTCAGTTATCGCATTGCCTTCGACGAGGGAACGGCGCAAGTGTGTAGATGGAATGAGCGGCACTGAAACCCACATTGATGAAGCCATGACCAGCGCAGAAGGCGGGTCCATTTGGCAGCGCAAGGGCGCTTGGATCGCTACAGCAGTTGTCGGCCTTATCGGCGCTATGTTTCTCATCGCATGGCTCGCGCGCGAAGATATTGCAGAGAGCTATATCGAAGACGAGCTGGCCGCTTATGACCTGCCAGCAAGCTATGAAATTGAGAGTATTGGTAGCCGCAGACAAGTCTTCACCAATGTTGTTATTGGCGATCCTGCGAGGCCTGACTTCTCGGCTGAGCGGATTGAGGTCGCGGTCGAATATGACTTTGGCGCGCCGAAATTGGGCGAGATTCGTCTCGTCTCGCCGCGTGTCTATGGTCGCTATTTCGATGGCAAGTTCAGCCTTGGCTCGCTCGACCCGATCATCTTTACAGATAGCGATGAGCCGCCAAGCCTACCCGAAATCGACATTTCATTAGAGGATGGCCGCGCGCTAATAGAAACCGAATTTGGGCCTGTGGGCATGAAACTTGACGGCGAGGGCGCTTTGGACAGCGGCTTTGCTGGAGTCTTAGCGGTGGCCGCCCCTGATTTGCGTTATGGCGATTGTGTGGCTCAAGGCGCGAGCGCGTTTGGCGATGTCCTAACCTTGGCGGGAGAGCCGCGATTTGCAGGGCCCGTGCGCGCAGCAAAGCTTACCTGCAGCGATCTTGAGCTTTCATTGGATGCATTGGCAGCGCAGCTTGAGATGACGAGCGATGCGAAGTTCGGCTCTGCGCGGGCTGAGGC
>CAZTFZ010000118.1:0-2644 GCA_964613105.1 uncultured Porphyrobacter sp.
GACCCAGCCTAGCCCGTATAGGCGCGGCCAGACTGTCCGATCCGCTGCTTGGATGTGTTGCCGGGGACAGCCACGGATTTCGCCGGGTCATAAACCTCGCCAACAGCGCCGCTTCCCGGCGCAACATAAATCTCAACCAGGCTGCGTTTGTAACCCTTGGGATCATAGCGCACCCAATAGCCGTCGGGGTGGCGGCTCCACCGCGCAGCAGGCACACTGACGCTGCCTTCACCCAAGGGCGCGACGCCCGCTAGAACCGCTGCTGCTTCCAAGTCGGAATAGCTCGAACCGCCCGATAGCATGCGCCGCATATCAGCCTCTGCCCGGGCAACGCGAGCGATAGGTTCTGGCACGCCGCCAATCATATTGGTAACTTGGCGATTGGTGAGCACATCCAAGGCATTGCGGTTCATGGAGGCCAATTGGCGCTGGGTTAAGAGCCGCGCTGCAACCAGTTTCAACCTATTGTTCAAATCCTCAAACTTGGCTCTTGCGACCAAGGCCCAGAGAAGCGTTTGAATATCGCGTTGGGCAATGTCGGGGTGATCATTGGCATTTTGCAAAATGGCCGTGGCGATTTTACGCGATGACCCTTTCATCGGGGCATAGAGATAGCCATCGCCGCCCGTTGGTCCGTAAGTGCCCGCTCGCAAGCAATAGCTTTGAGCGACCATGCTGAAATAGCCTTCTTCCAAGACAAAACCGCCCTTATCGCTGCGCGCAAGATCGGTCATTGGGCGCGCGACGCCGGGGTCAAACCCATCGCGCGAAGGATCGGAGAAGGTCGCATCTTTGATTGAGGTCGAAATCGGCTGCTTGCCGCCCAAGATGTTTGGCAGTTTCACAGAGGGCAATGCATCGCGCAGCAATCCGCCAAATTGCGCTTCTGCTACTCCGCCGACCGAAAAGGTCAGCGCTGCTGCGCATAGGCCTAATGTTAAGAAGCGTTTCATCGTCATTCCCCCAAATTTCGGCAATGGATGCTGTATTGTTTGTGAGCATCCGGTTTGCAGATAGTGACATAGACACGAGGCGCGGGTTAGGGAAGGTGCATGGCCAACAACCCAACACGCGCCGATGCAGCAAATGAATTGATGCGCCTCGCACGTCAAATCGCTAAGCATGACCGGCTTTATCATGGGGCTGATGCGCCAGAGATCACCGATCAGGAATATGACGCATTGGTGCGCCGCAATGCTGAGCTTGAGGCAGCCTTTCCTGATTTGGTTCGGCCAGATAGTCCGTCGAAAAACGTGGGGCATGAGGTGGCTGCGTCGCCGCTATCTAAGGTGACTCATGAGGTTCGCATGATGAGCCTCGACAATGGTTTTAACGCTGATGAAATTCGTGAATGGGTGGCACGCGTTCGACGGTTTCTGGCTTTGGAGGAAGGCGCTCCGCTGGCCTTTACCGCAGAGGATAAGATCGACGGTCTGTCATGCTCTTTGCGCTATGAGCAAGGCCAATTGGTGCGCGCTGCAACCCGCGGCGACGGGCAGGTGGGCGAGGATGTGACCGCCAATGTCGCGCATATTGCCGATATTCCGCAAAAGCTATCAGGCGATGCGCCTGATGTCTTCGAAGTGCGCGGCGAGGTCTATATGGGCCGCGCTGATTTTGAGGCGCTCAATGAGCGACAAAGCGCTGCGGATGCGAAACTCTTTGCCAATCCGCGCAATGCCGCTGCTGGTTCTCTGCGCCAGAAGGACGCGGGTGTAACTGCGCAACGGCCGCTTAAGTTTTGGGCGCATGGTTGGGGTGCGGCAAGCGCTGTTCCTGGGCAAACGCAGGCAGATGTTGTCGCGCAGTTTAAGCGTTGGGGCATTCCTGTTTCGCCTCTGTTTGTTGAGGCCCAAGATGGAGAGGCTTTGCTCGCTCATTTTGAGGTAATTTCAAAGGCGCGCCCCGATCTTCCCTATGAGATTGACGGCGTGGTTTATAAGGTTGACCGGCTCGATTATCAGCAACGCTTGGGTTTCGTTGCCAAGGCTCCGCGTTGGGCGCTGGCGCATAAATTTCCAGCTGAGCGCGCTCAAACCACGCTTGAGGCAATTGATATTCAGGTAGGGCGGACCGGCAAATTAACGCCTGTCGGCAGGCTCGCGCCAGTGATGGTGGGCGGGGTTACGGTCACTAATGTGACGCTGCACAATCGCGATGAGATTGGCCGGCTTGGCGTTCGTCCCGGCGACCGCGTGGTCATCCAACGAGCGGGCGATGTGATCCCGCAAGTGGTCGAGAATTTGTCGCGCGATCAGCCGCGCGAGCCTTATGAATTTCCCTCAGTCTGTCCCGAATGCAAGAGCGAGGCATTTGCTGAAGAGGACGAGGTTGATGTTCGTTGTTCTGGCGGGCTCGTTTGTCCGGCGCAACGCTTAGAACGGCTGAAGCATTTTGTGTCGCGCGGCGCGCTGGACATAGAGGGGCTTGGCGAGAAAACGATCGCGCAATTTATTGCAGCTGGCTGGCTCGAAAGCCCTGCTGACATTTTCCGGCTTCACAAACGGGAGAAGGATATTCTTGCTCTTGAAGGGTGGCAGGATAAGTCTGTTGAAAAGCTGTTGGCCTCTGTGGAAAGCAAGCGCGAGCCCGATGCAGCGCGGTTGCTGTTTGGCCTTGGTATTCGCCACGTTGGGGCCGTGAC
>CAZTFZ010000118.1:2744-5946 GCA_964613105.1 uncultured Porphyrobacter sp.
GAAACCGTCGATAGCGAGGTCGCTGGCAAAACGGTGGTGTTTACCGGCAAGCTTGAAACCATGAGCCGCGATGAGGCCAAAGCCCAAGCGGAAAGGCTGGGCGCAAAGCCAAGCGGCTCGGTCAGCGCCAAGACCGATTTGATTGTTGCAGGGCCAGGGGCTGGCTCAAAGCTCAAGAAAGCGGCTGAGCTAGATATCACTGTTATCGACGAAGCGGCTTGGGCAGAGATCGTCAAGGCAGCGGTTTAGGAGCGCTTTAGCCCCGCATAAGCTGTACATTAGCGCCACTTTAAGGCTCGGCGAATTAAGAGAGGTCTCGATGGACATTTTACGCGAACTTCACCCCCAAGCTCTCCGCATCGCAGATTTGCTGCGTGAACGCGGCGAAAAGGTCGCTGTGGCTGATGGCGCAACGGGCGGGCTCATCGCAGCATCCTTGCTTACTGTGCCGGGCGCGCTCAAATTCTATGTTGGCGGCGGGATTGTCTATTCCTTCCGCGCTCGCGACATTTTGCTCGATCTGCCGCGCGATGCCTATGAAGGAATGCGCTCTGCAACAGAGGAATATGCGCTGCTCCAAGCCAAAGCCATGAGCGAAAATTTCCGCGCTGAGTGGGCGATTGCAGAAAGCGGCTCTGCTGGCGCAAGCAAGCATCCCATGGGTGTTGCATCTGGTCGCAGCTGTGCAGCCGTTTTTGGGCCACAAACCGCTGTCACTCGCATCACTGAAACCGAGAGCGATGACCGGATAGACAATATGTTTGCATTCACAAAAGGCGCTCTTGGTCTGTTGGAGGAAGCGCTTGGCGTCTGAGCCCAATCCTTCGCGCTCAAAGCTGATCAACGGTTTTGGAATTGCTTCTGTCGCATTGCTGCTGGTCGCGCTTGTTGTGGTTTATAGCATGCGGCTTGTTACCAGCTTGAGCCATGACAATGGCGAGGGCGATCTGGTCGCGGCCGAGGATGTTGCGGCGAGCGAACCTACTGAAGCAGAGCCCGATACGCGCCCGCAAGAACTGCGGCAATTGGAGGCCGATATAGCAAGGCTTGGGACCGGCCTTAACTCCCATTTGGGCATAGCCGTTGTCGATATTGAAAATGGCGTCGCTGCGCATTTCAATGGCGAGCAATTGATGCCGCAGCAAAGCGTTAGCAAGCTATGGGTCACGCTCACTGCATTGGAACAGGCTGATCAGGGCGCTCTGAACTTGGGCGAGCGCGGCACTGTGAACTTTGGTGATTTGACGCTGTTCCATCAGCCAATCAGAAAGATCGTGCTGGCAAATGGCAGCTTCACCACGAGCTATGCCGATTTCATGCGA
The DNA here is from genome assembly GCA_964613105.1 of uncultured Porphyrobacter sp. Taxonomy (GTDB): domain Bacteria; phylum Pseudomonadota; class Alphaproteobacteria; order Sphingomonadales; family Sphingomonadaceae; genus Erythrobacter. The sequence goes on from CAZTFZ010000118.1 coordinate 4,067, forward strand.
AGAGCCATGGTGGGGAGCGACAACACCGCCAATGATATGCTATTAAAGCGCGTTGGCGGGCCTGAGGCAGTGCGAGCGGTTTTGGCCGAAAAGGAGCTGTCTGACATACGTTTCGGCCCGGGTGAGCGAATTATGCAGTCGCAGATTGCAGGGCTGGAATGGGATCAATCCTATGCTCTTGGCAAAGTCTTTTTCGAAGTACGAAAGCTGGTTGCGCATGATCGCCGCCGGGCCATCTTTGACGATTACATCAGCGATCCTGTTGACGGGGCGAGCGCGCTAGCCTTGGCGCAAGCACTGGCTAGGCTCGCCAAAGGAGAGCTGTTGTCAGCCAAAGGAACGCGCGAGTTGCTTGGGATTTTGCGCGATGCGAAAAGCGGGCCGAACAGGCTGAAAGGCGGATTGCCGAAAGGGTGGCAAATCGGCCATAAAACCGGAACTGGCCAAGTGCTCGATATTGTGCCGCCGGGCGTCATGGGCGAGCAGGCAGGCTATAATGATATCGGGATTCTAACTGCGCCCAATGGCTCTCGCTATGCGGTGGCGGTGATGATTGGCCAAACGGTGCGGCCAGTGCCTGAACGCATGGACATGATGCATGGAGTTGTCGGGGCAGTAGTAACCTATCACAACAGAGCCAATGGTCTGTTTTCCGAGGATGCTGCGAGCGAAGATACAGGCAGCGTCGATGCCGCAGCCAGCTAGGCCCCTTCGGGCTCTATCCAACGCATAAGACCGCCTGACATGGGCGTCCAATAACCAACTTTCACGCCCGCTTCAGCCAGTAAATCACCCGTCCATTGATTGCACGTATTGCCAAGGTGATAGGTTCCGGGTGCATCATAAAACACATCATAATCGCCATAGCCGCCAAATCTCTCGCGGGTTTCAGGTGCCACGATTTGCCGATCTATCGCCGATAAAAGCCGAGCATATTGCTGAGGGGTGACAATCAGCTCGCGGTGGTCATCCGACAGGGCGGGTCGCACATAATGCGCGACATGCAGCAAGCCATCGCCGCTGATTGCAGCCCGTAAAGCAGTAGCTGGTTTTATGTCGGTAATGTGGGGCGTGTTGAGAAAAACTTCGCGCTCGCCCCAGCTGATCGAAATATGCGTATAGGGACGGTTTGGCTGCTCCAAATCCTCTGCTGGAAAGATGCCGCGCCAATCACGCTGGTCATTGACCAAAGGCATGACGATGGCGGTGTGAATGCCATTGGTTTCGATCCTAAGGGCAACGCCGCTTTCCGGTTCCACCCAGTCGGCATTGCGCGGGATCAGCGCTCCAATCCAAGCCGAGAGCAGGAACAGGCCTATCACAACTCCGATTGCGATAAGAGCACGCAAGCCATTGCGCCAAATCACAAAAGCGAAATGAAGCAAGCCTCAGCCTCGCTTGCGCAGCCAAAGGATAGACCAATCGCCATTGACCAGGCGCTTTGCAAGCCGGAAGTTTTGCCGCAAATAGGCTTTGCGAACGCTGCTTTCCTGCGTCTCCAAAAGGCCAGCGAGAACGACATTCCCGCCCGGCTCAACCGCGCTCGCAAATGCTGGAGCAAGGTTGATCAATGGGCCCGCCAAAATATTGGCGATGAGCAAATCGAACGGAGCGCGCTCGATCAAGGCAGGGTGGTCCATCCCATCCGCAATGACGACCTGCATCGCCCCACGCTCTTGCCCCAAGGCAATGGAATTGAGCCTAGCGTTCTCGGTAATCACACCCTCGCAAACAGGATCAATGTCAGAGGCAATGGCAAGCGCGTTTGGCCAAAGATGCATGGCTGCAAATCCGAGCAATCCAGTGCCAGTTCCAATGTCAGCATGGTTGCGCGAAATCTCGCCCGCGCGCTTCATTTCATCGAGCATTGCTAGACAGCC
>CAZTFZ010000119.1:0-5727 GCA_964613105.1 uncultured Porphyrobacter sp.
CAGCGCCGAAAATCGCTTTGTTCGCAGTGCTTGCGATCATCGCCTTTGCTGGCAATTCGCTCATCGCGCGGATGGCTTTGGCAGGAGACACAGGCGAGACAGCAATCGGCCCCCTCATAGAACCGGGCGCTTATTCGCTCATTCGCTTGGCAGCTGGAGCCTTGGTGTTGCTGCCATTTATCGGCGGCTTGCCGCGCAAATCCGATCTGCCGGGCGGGCTGGCCTTGGTCTTTTATGTCGCAGCGTTTTCTTGGGCCTATGTGGCTTTGGGCGCAGCGGCGGGCGCGCTCATATTGTTTGGTTTTGTCCAAGTAACGGTGGTGACCGTGGGTGCAATCGGCGGCGAACGGCCAAAGGCTTTGGCCTTGCTCGGCATGGCAATTGCGATGAGCGGCCTTGCCATTTTGTTTGCACCAAGCGTGATGGCGGCGGCCAGCGCTGATGCCGGTCAAAGCGCTCAAGCAAGCAGCGGGCTCATCCCTGCTTTGATGATGGCCGGCGCGGGTATCGCTTGGGGCTTATACACGGGTTTCGGCAGGCAAAGCGGGGCCGCCAGCGCCTTTACCGCCAAAAGCTTTGCGATTGGCACAGTGCTGGCATTGCCGCTTATCGCCTTGGATAGCGGATTGCCGCAAGTTAGCGGGATTGGCCTTGCGCTGTTGTCGGGTGCGGTCACATCGGGGCTAGGCTATGTCATTTGGAACAAGGTTTCGCCATCGCTTGGCCTTGCCACCGTGGCGGCGGTGCAATTGGCGACACCGCTGGTGGCAGCGCTCGCTGCGATCCCTTTATTGGGCGAGGAATTGAGCGCGCAGCTGCTAATCGCAGGCGCGTGTATCCTTGGCGGAATTGTTCTGACGCTGAAGAGATAGCGCGAGGATTGCAGCGCAGGGATAAGCCCAGGCGGGGCCTAGCTGTCCTCTGCTGCTTTCACTTTCTTATAAGGCACAAACTCGGTGAGGAAGATGTTGCCAGTGAAGAATCGATTGTAGCGATCAATCGTCGTTACTGAATCGAGCCGACACAGGCTGCGTCCTGTGAGATTGCGCAGCACCAAAATGTCATCATCATCGAGACTATCGGGGTGCCGTGTGCGGTTGACCCAGATGGTACCGCCGCGCTCATAAATCACAGCGGTCCGGTTGATAATCCGCAGGCTGTCTGGGCCGCGCGCCATATAAACGCATTTCGTCGGTTCACCCGCTTCGCGTCCTTCGATCAGCTTTGCGAGCTTTTCCTCGCCGCGTTGTTGGGCTGTGGGGCGCTCTTGGGCCGTAGGATTGGCGTCCTCGGTTTCGTTTTCGTCTTGAGCGACGGCGGGCGTGAGCATGAGAGGGGCAGCGAAAGCGGCGATGGTCGCCAATTTCGCGAGCGTTTGCCTCGGATTTTTACGCATTGTCTGCATTCCTTCCAATTTCCACCCTAAACCAAACGGTTAGAGCAAATTTTGTGAACGGGCAATGAGCAAAGGCCAAGAGTAAGGGGCTACGCTGTGCCGCGTTCCTGCTGCGGCCCCCAAAAGGCATGGGCGCCTACGCCGTGCCGCCGACAGTCAGCCCATCGATCAAAGTGGTTGGTTGGCCAACGCCTGCTGGCACGCTTTGTCCAGCCTTACCGCAAACGCCAATGCCTTCGTCCAAGGCCATGTCATTGCCGATGCCAGTGACCTGTGTGAGAACGGTTGGGCCGTCCCCGATCAGCGTCGCGCCCTTGATCGGAGCGATAATCTTGCCGCCTTCAACCTTATAGGCCTCGGTGCAGGCAAAGACGAATTTGCCTGAGACAATATCCACTTGCCCTCCGCCAAAACTGGTTGCGTAAATGCCGTCTTTCACGCGCGACAACAGCTCTGCTGGATCATCATTGCCGCCCTTCATAAAGGTGTTGGTCATGCGCGGCATGGGCGCATGTTCATAGCTTTCGCGGCGGCCATTGCCCGTTGGTTCAACCCCCATCAGGCGGGCATTGAGGCGATCCTGCATGTATCCTTTTAGGATACCATCCTCGATCAAAACCGTTTCTTGCGTAGGCGTGCCCTCGTCATCAATGCTAAGCGAGCCGCGCCGCTCAGCCATTGTGCCATCGTCGACAACGGTCACGCCTTTGGCAGCAACCCGCTCGCCAATGCGGCCTGAAAAGGCGCTGGTGCCTTTGCGGTTGAAATCGCCTTCTAGCCCGTGGCCAACCGCCTCGTGCAGCAACACGCCGGGCCAGCCGGGGCCGAGCAAGACGGTGGTTTCGCCTGCGGGGGCATCGACGCTGTCGAGATTGACGAGAGCTTGGCGCACCGCCTCGTCAATGCCGCGCATCCATTCGCCTTCGGCAAACAGACGGTCGTAAAGATAGCGGCCACCAATCCCAAAGGAACCGCGTTCGCGCCGCCCGTTTTGTTCGGCGACAATGCTGATGTTGAGGCGGACCAGCGGGCGGATATCGCGCGCTACAAAGCCATCTGCGCGGACAATATCGACCACGCTCCAGCTGGCCGCAAGGCTTGCAGTGACCTGAGCGACGCGCGGGTCTTTGGCTCTGGCAACCGCGTCGATCTTTTCCAAAAGAGCGACTTTCTCAGCGAAAGGCACCAGATCAAGCGGGCTGTCATCTGTATAGAGATGGCGGTTGGTGCGAACAGGGGCCTTCGACATGGCGGCCTTGGCCGGATCGAGCAATTGGAGCGTTTCGCCAGCGCGAGCGATTGCCTTAGCGCTCACATCATTGGCATGGGCAAAGCCGGTTGTTTCGCCCGATACTCCGCGCAGGCCAAAGCCAGAATCGCGGCTGTAATCAGCGGTTTTTAACCGGCCATCGTCGAAGGAAAAACTCTCTGCTGAAATGAATTGGAGATAGAGCTCTCCATCATCGCAAGGCTCGAGCAATTGCGCAGTCAAACGCTGGGCTTCGTCTGGGGTGAGCTTGCTGCCGTAAAGCAGCTCGGTGGGGTCAATCAGTGCCATGCCGGACTATATAGGCATTCTTGCAGGCTTTGGGTAGCGGCAAGGCCGCTTTTGCCGAAACCCCGCCGACCTTATTCGTCGGCAGGTCCGCCGATCAGCACAAAGCGCCGGTCGCAATAGCCGCAATCGGCAAAGCCCGTCTCGTCTATCTCGAGATAGACCTTGGGGTGGCCCAGCGCTGATGGCTTATAGCCCGCCCCTGCGCGAATATCGCCCGAACCATCGCAGCTAACGCGGCGAGTGTTCACCTTGGTCACCTCTGGCGGTGTCAGTGCTTGCGAAGGGCTGGTTTGGGTTGCGGTTGTGCTCATGGCAACTTCCGATAATAGCTTGCACGGCTTGGGGCAAGCTAGGATCAGCCCTGATACCTCAAGAAAAGGTCAATCGCTTGCGCTTTCCAATGGCGCGGTTAAGGACTTTGCGCATGAGCAAATCGCCTGAAATTCCTGGCCAAGGGTCATCCGCCGCTCTTCCTGCAGCGATATCGATCGACAATGTCGTCAAACGCTATGCTCCGGCTGGCAAGGAAGACGAAGGCAAATTGGCCCTCAAGGGCGTCAGTTTTGATGTTCCTCAAGGGGGAATTTTTGGCCTGCTTGGTCCCAATGGCGCTGGCAAATCGACGCTGATCAATATCCTTGCAGGGATTGTCTCCAAAACCTCTGGCAGCGCCAGCATTTGGGGTTTCGACATTGATAAAGAGGTTCGCAATGCCAAACGCTCAATCGGTGTCGTGCCGCAGGAAATCGTCTTTGATCCCTTCTTTTCGCCCTTTGAAGTGCTCGAAAATCAAGGCGGGTTTTACGGTATCGCCAAGACCCTAAGACGCAGCGAGGCTTTGCTGAAAGCGGTCCATCTGGCTGATAAGCGCGATGCCTATGCGCGGACGCTGTCGGGCGGGATGAAGCGGCGTTTGCTGATTGCCAAAGCCATGGTCCATTCGCCGCCGATCTTGGTTCTGGACGAGCCAACTGCGGGCGTTGACGTAGAGCTTCGCCGGCAATTGTGGGAATTGGTGCAAGAGCTGAATGCGCAAGGTGTGACGGTTGTTCTCACCACGCACTATCTTGAGGAAGCAGAGCAGCTTTGCGACCGGATTGCGATCATCAACCATGGCGAATTGATCGCCAATAAGCCGACCGAGGAATTGGTCGATATGGCGCGGGAAAAAATTGTCGCAGTGACAGTGGCCAAGGATTTGAGCGAAGCGCCCAGCCACGCCAGCTTCACCAAAGCGGATTTGACCGGCGCTCGCTCGGTTGAAGTCACTTACAATAAGGATGATCTGAGCGCTGGCCAAGTGCTAGCGATCTTGCAAGACCAAGGCCTCACTATCGAGGATGTGACCACGCGCGAGGCCGATTTGGAAGACGTCTTTGTGCAATTGACCGCGAGTTAAAGGGAGTATTGCGATGGCGGGCCTAAGGCATTGGACAGGAAGATTTTGGCCCAATGCGGCGCTCTTGCCAATGCTCGCATTTGCCTCGGCCTGCTCGGTGGATGACGTGCAGACTACGCCGAGCGACGCGGAAAGCTTGCAATCCACCGCCAGCCTAGAAGAGGCGCAAAGCCCGCAAGCTTGCCCCGCGACGGGCGCCGCCTTGCAAGTGCTTGGCAGCGGCGGGCCGATTGCCGAGGGCAGCCGCGCGGGCACAAGCTATCTTCTATGGATCGATGGCACAGCGCGTCTGTTGATCGACGCTGGTTCAGGCAGTTTTGTTCGTTTTGCAGAGGCGGGCGCAAGCCTTGCCAGCCTTGACGGCATCCTTCTCACCCATCTTCACGCAGACCATGCTGGCGATGTTGCAGATATTCTCAACACCGGCGGATTTGAGGGGCGAACGCAGCCTTTGCCTATCATTGGACCGGGCGCTGCACCGCGCTTTCCCGCGACCAGCACCTTTCTCGACCGGTTGATCGGCAAGGATGGCGGCGCTTTTGCATACAATGGCGGCTATTTGGACGGCACGGAAAACAAGCCGCGCATAGAAGCGCGCGACATCCCCTCTTTCGAAGGCGAGGGTGAAGTGACGGGGCTAGACCTGTCGAACGATTATTCGGTGATGGCTATCCCGGTTCATCACGGCATTATCCCAGCGCTTGGTTTTCATATCGAGATTGATGGCAAGAGCGTGATCATCACTGGCGATCAAAGCGGTTTTTCCACTCTGTTTGAAGAGCAATTGGACGGCTCGAAACCGAGGTTTCTTTTCGCTCATCATGTTATCCATGGCGGCGAGGGCCAACCCATAGGTCTGCACCGCACCCCTGCGCAAATTGGCATGCTGGCCGCTGGCTTAGAGCCCGAAGCCCTAGTGCTTACGCATAATATGAAGCGCTCTTTGGATCGCCTCGATGAAGGGCGCAAAGCGATTGCCGAAAGTTATGACGGGCCAGTGCGCGTTGCGCAGGACCTTGATTGCTTTGCGATTTTCGAAAACGCAGACTAACCGGGGAGTAATAAGCAAAAGCCATGTTGCTGATCATTGGAACCGTCCGGCTGCCGCCCGAAATGCTCGAAGAGGCGCGCTATGCCATGCAAGAGATGATCGAGGCGAGCCAAGAGGAAGAGGGCTGCATTGCCTATTCCTATGCCGCTGATGTTTTGGAGCCCGGTCTTATCCGAGTGACGGAAGCCTGGCAGACCCGCGAGGCCTTGGACGCGCATTTGGAAAGCGAACATTTGCTTGAATGGCGCGCCAATTGGGAGCGTTTGGGCGTCCACGACCGCGACTTACAATTGTTTACTGTTAGCGGTGCGGAGCCGATCTGA
>CAZTFZ010000120.1:0-5664 GCA_964613105.1 uncultured Porphyrobacter sp.
TGCTGCGGGCCAAAGGCGCTGGTCACATTGACGCCCGCATTAATCAAAGCATCCAGCGAATGGGTAAGGTCAGCCGTCACCGATGCTGGATGCGCCACCAAGGCCACTCGCTTAGCCTTAAGCTCGGCCAGCATGTCACTGTCGCCAAGCAGGCGGTCGATCCCAAAAGCCACGCTCATTTGTCTCGCTCCACGATCATTTGCCGGCATGCCTCGCTGTGAAACTCCGCTTTGCCGGGGCCAAAGGCTAAGGCCCAATATTGCAAGGTTCCATCAGGGCCCTCGACTATGGCGTTAAGAGCCACTTGGGCTGGATCGGGCAATTCAGCAGCAATGCTGGCCTTTAGAACCAGCCCGCTCTCATCATGCTCACATGAAACAGCAATGGCCTCGACGGGCGCGTCGCGCATGCCTTCGCGAAAGCTGTCGAAGTCATAGGCGGCCCAGCGGGTCGAGGGTGAGAGGTTGAACTCGCGGTAGAATGTCCCACCCAGTGGCTGCCAGAATATCTCGAAGCAGGTGGTCTTCCACAAGTTGTCCATCCGCTTTGGCGGGGTCTTTTCGGGGATCACGATGGAGCCTGTTCGCCCTTCGAGGCGGAACTCTGCCTCGCATCCCTCAGGCGTTGGTTTTACTTGCGCGGTCACAGCGCCAATCGGGCCAAGATCGCAGGTTCGGTGGAGCATTAAAGGGGTCATGCGAGACAGCCCTAGGTTTGCTCACCCGAACTCGCAATAGGCAAGGCAGCGGGCGGCAAAACGAAGCTGGTGGGATCATGAAAATCAGGATCGTGCTTTCCATGGGTCAATGCCCAATAAGACAGGCGCCCTTTGCCCTCGTCCAGAACCGCAGATATCGCGAGATTCTCAGCACCCAGCAATTCTATTGCGGGCAAAAAGACCGTGAACGCGAAAGTAGCATTTCCACTCTCGGCAAGGATTTCAGGCACACGATTGGGGCTGTGTTCGCCCGTTTTTACGCGGTAACTGCAAAAGTCATAGGCAGCCCATGCACGCGAAGGGGAAAAGTTGAACTCGGTATAGCGCCCCAAGCCCCGATGCACGAAAAGCTCAAAACAGGTGGATTGCCACAATTTGTCCACGCGGTCGCATGGCCCTTCTTTGGGGATGAAAAGCTGCCCGCAACCATCCACCTTGAAGCGCAGCATGAAGCGATCATCAGAAACCACGCCCAAGCGGACGTCGACATTTTCGATCTCGGCAGAGGCAAATTTTTGATGCCGCCGAAGCTGATGGACTTGCAAAGCTGCTCCCCCATGCTACCCGCGCCTTCGCTATGAGCCAGTTTTCTTCCGACCTGCTGCGTTTGCTAGACGAGCGCGAGTATATCCATCAGCTGACCAATGCGGAAGGGCTTGATGCTCTTGCGAGCAAAGAAGTTGTGCCCGGATATATCGGTTTCGACGCAACCGCCCCCAGCCTTCATGTGGGTAGCCTCGTGCAGATCATGATGCTGCGCCGTTTGCAACAAGCAGGGCACAAGCCGATCGTGGTAATGGGCGGCGGCACGACCAAGGTTGGCGACCCCAGCGGCAAGGATGAGAGCCGCAAGATGCTCACCGCCGAAGGGATAGCGCAAAACATCGCGTCCATCCGCACAGTGTTTGAGCGCTTGCTGACATTTGGCGATGGGCCAAGCGATGCGATACTCGTCGATAATGACGAATGGCTGTCGAAATTGGGCTATATCGAATTGCTGCGAGACGTTGGCCCGCATTTCACCGTCAACCGCATGCTGACTTTCGATTCGGTGCAATTGCGGCTTGAGCGCGAGCAACCGCTGACCTTCCTCGAATTCAACTATATGATCTTGCAGGCCTATGATTTCCGCGAGCTTGCCCAGCGCTATGGCTGCCGGTTGCAAATGGGCGGCAGCGATCAATGGGGCAATATCGTCAATGGGATGGAACTCGGCCGCCGCATGGATGGCAGCGACCTGTTCGGCCTCACCACCCCGCTCATCACAACCGCAGATGGCGGCAAGATGGGCAAGACTGCGGCTGGTGCCGTCTGGCTAAATCCAGAGCAATTGCCCGATTACGACTTCTGGCAATTCTGGCGCAATACCGATGACCGCGATGTTGGCCGCTTCCTCAAGCTGTTCACCGATGTGCCTTTAGACGAAGTCGCACGCCTTGAAGCCTTGGAAGGCGCAGCGATCAACGACGCCAAAGTCACTCTGGCCAATGAAGTGACCAAATTGGTGCGCGGATCAGAGGCAGCGGCAAGCGCCGCAGCCACCGCCGAACAAACATTTGCTGGCAGCGGCATGGGCGAGGATTTGCCCACTCTATCTCTTGGCGAAGAGGGTATGCGGATCGGCGCAGCTTTGACTGCGCTGGGCTTTACCGCGTCAAATGGCGAGGCGAAACGCAAGCTAGCAGAGGGCGCTGTCAAGCTGGATGATGTGGCCATAAAAGAGCCTGGGCACCTGCTTTTTCTCGAAGATGGGGCCGAAGCACGCCTAAGTCTAGGTAAGAAGAAACACGCAGTCTTGCGTAAATAAAATCCTTTCTAAACAGTCAACTGTGTCCCGTATCGGCACATTTAATTTTACCAATTATCAGCCTTTGTTGGTCATATTCATGAAATAGACAGATACAGAGGAATGGGTCTTATGAGTGCTGGAGCACAGCTCAGCGTAACCGATCAACGGCGTATGGCGCGCCATCCCGTGGATTTCCCGGTGATCGCTGAACACTTCCGTGATGGCGATATTCGCATGCATGTGGCGAATCTATCGGCTAACGGTTTCATGATTGACGATGCGCAGCAATTGGGACGCGGAGACCGCGTTGTCCTGCGCCTGCCAGTGGTGGGCCGTATAGAGGCCTATTGCATCTGGATCCGCGACAATCGCGCTGGCTTCCAGTTTGAACGGATCATCCGCGTCGAAGACTTCTTCGTGTTGATCGAAGAATTGCAGCCCAACCCACGCCTTACCCGCCCTCGCTAACATCAGTGAGTTGAACTTGGCCCACTAGACAAAGTGTCTTGCGCCAACCAACTTACTGCCCTGCGAGGATCGACTGTCACGGCCCGCTCGCGCTCGTTCCTCTGAGCCTAGCGGGATCCGCAAGATCATCGTAAAGCTTCACAAGCGCCTGCCGCGCTGCCATGGCACCATTCGTGCCAAACTCCACCCAAAACCCTCCTGAACCTAACAGCGGTTCTGCCCAATCATTGCACCCTTTTGGGGTTGGCAATTTCCGAGCTTATTGGCTGTCTCGCCTTACGATCACCTTGTCGCAATATGCGATGCTGCTGGTCATTTCATGGCAAGTTTACAATCTAGCTCGCGATGGCGGTATGAGCATTGCCGAGGCTTCGGGCCAATTGGCGCTCATAGGCCTTTTGCAATTCGTTCCGCTCTTTCTGCTCACCCCCTTTACAGGATTGGCTGCCGATAGGTTTGATAGACGGAGCCTCGCTCGCCTCACCATCGCGCTGCAATTGGCCTGTGCTGCGGCATTATGCTGGTTCACTTATGTGCAGCAAATCTCAATTCCGATATTGTTTGTGGTCGCAGTCCTGCTCGGGATTGCCCGCGGGTTTAATGGCCCTGCTCTATCCGCCTTGGCCCCAAACCTTGTTCCCAAATCGATCCTACCAACCGCAATCGCCTTGTCATCTATAGCATGGCAGGTGGGCATGATTGCTGGGCCGGCATTGGGCGGGCTGCTCTATCGCATTGCACCTGCCCTTCCCTATGGCGTGGCCGCTGCGCTGTTTGGCGTCTCGCTTTTTGCTCTCAGCATGATCGGAAAAGTCCCCCAACCGGCGGTGCGTAAGGATCAACGCCCGATCGGCGCTATTCTGGATGGGCTGGCATATGTGATCCGCAATAAGATGGTTTTGGGCGCAATAACGCTCGATCTATTCGCCGTCTTCCTAGCTGGCGCGACAGCCCTGTTTCCTGTCTATGCGCGCGACATTTTGCAGGTCGGTGAGGTCGGCCTGTCGATGCTGGCAGCGGCCCCTGCGGTAGGAGCTGCATTGACCGCTGCCTGGTTCTCATTCCGGCCAATCAAATACAATGTCGGTCCCAAGATGCTCTGGGCGGTCGCGATTTTTGGCATTGCGACGATCATCTTTGGCTTCTCAACTTACATGCCGCTCAGCCTTGCTATGCTGTTTATTGTCGGAGCGGCTGATATGTTCAGCGTCTATATCCGCCAATCGCTTGTCCAATTGCACACACCCGATGATAAGCGCGGGCGCGTTTCCTCTGTATCGCTTCTGACCATTAGCGCTTCCAACGAGGGCGGCGATTTCTTCTCTGGCAGTCTGGCCTATGCCTTGGGGCCTGTCGCGGCGGTGGTAACGGGCGGGCTAGGCGCGCTGGTTACTGTCGCGCTTTGGAGCAGACTCTTTCCGGTTTTGCGCACGACCAAGACTTTTGACGTGCCCGAGCCTGACATGTCCGGCGTTGATCTTGGCGATGGTAAAAAAACCACTCAATAATCGCAGCCTTTGACCTCAGCCCAAATTTGTCCGAAAAGCCTAACCAACGCAATCACTCTTTTGGAGCACGCTGCATGAAAGCCAATTCCGTCCTCGCCACAATCGGCGGCACACCGCATATCCGCCTTGCGCGCCTTTTTCCTAGCCACGAGGTCTGGATCAAAAACGAGCGCGCCAACCCCGGCGGTTCGATCAAAGACCGTATCGGCCTTGCTATGATTGAGGATGCAGAAAAGTCTGGCGCCCTAAAGCCAGGCGGCACGATTGTAGAACCCACCAGCGGCAACACTGGCATTGGGCTTGCGATGGTCGCAGCGGTTAAGGGCTATAAGCTCGTGCTGGTTATGCCGGAAAGCATGAGCTTGGAACGCCGCCGCTTGATGCTGGCTTACGGTGCGACGTTTGACCTTACGCCCAAGGAAAAGGGGATGAAGGGCGCGATTGAACGAGCAACTGAATTGATTGAGCAAACGCCGGGTGCGTGGATGCCAAGCCAGTTTGACAATGAGGCCAATTGGAAAGTGCACGTTGCAACGACGGCGAAGGAAATCCTAACCGATTTTGCCGATGATCCGATTGACGTAATGATAACAGGCGTTGGCACAGGCGGCCATTTAACCGGCTGTGCAGAAGCGCTGAAGAAAGACTGGCCGAGCATGAAAGCCTATGCGGTCGAGCCGGAGCTGTCGCCCGTCATTGGCGGCGGGCAGCCCGGCCCTCATCCCATCCAAGGCATTGGCGCTGGCTTTATTCCGGGCAATCTGCACACTCAAGCAATCGATGGCGCCATCGCAGTCGATGCGGGCGCTGCCAAGGAAATGGCAAGGCGCAGCGCAGCAGAAGAAGGCTTGCTTGTTGGCATATCAAGCGGCGCAACGCTCGCTGCGATTGCCGCAAAGCTGCCAGAATTGGATGCAGGAGCTCGTGTGCTTGGTTTCAATTACGACACTGGTGAGCGCTATCTATCCGTCCCCGACTTCTTGCCGGAATAGCCGCGGTTAGGTTCGCCCCATGCGCTTTACCCAAATCCCTTACTCTGATGGCGACACAGCCCTCACAGGCCTGCTTGTCCGGCCCGAGGGCGCGCCGCGCGCCGCGATTGCCGTCTATCCCACGATAGCCAATTGCACCCCCGTGATTGAGGAAAAGGCTCTAGCCTTGGCCGATGCTGGCTATATCGC
>CAZTFZ010000121.1:0-5647 GCA_964613105.1 uncultured Porphyrobacter sp.
TTGGTGCTGGCGCCGCAGAGGTGCAATCCGCCCTTCCCTTGCCAACAGGCAATGATGAGGGCGCTGCTCTCGTCAGCGGGGATAGCGCGAGTGACGCGCCCACTGATGCGCCAATGGAGCCTGTCGATTTAGAGCCGGGCAAGTCGCTGGTGGTGGCAGATTTTGTACCGCCGCGCGCTGGCCCGATTGATGCAAGTTTGCGGCTGGCTTATCGGCTCGGCGTGCCGGGCTCTTTTCTGTCAGCGCCCTTCCGCAAGCCTGCTCGGCTAAGGTTGCTGGCGACTGTGACCGATGCTGTGCCGGGCGACAGGGCCTTGGGTGTTGCTTTGCGGGCCGGACATTTCTTGGTCAACGGGGTGCGCGCACCGATCGCGCAGATCGATTTTGCCGGCAATGTCCACCATGCAGAGCCATTTGCGCGGGCCATTCATGGCTTTTCATGGTTGCGCGATTTGGCCGCGAGCGCACCAAGAGAGCAATGCGTAACGCTTGCGGAGCGGATTATGGATTTGTGGCTAGAGGCCAATCCAGAACCTGCCAAAGGCCCCGTTTGGACGGTAGAGCGTGCTGGCCAGCGATTGCTCCTATGGTTGGTGCATGGCCCGCTGATCTTGTCCGATGGCAAGCGCGGCCTGCGTCGGCGCAGTCTAGAGGCGATGGCGACAACCGCTCGCTGGCTTGATCGGCGGGTCGGCGATGTTGACGACAAGCTAGAAGCGCTGACCGGATGGTGCGCTGTGCTTGCTGCCGGCCTGCTTTTGCCAGAGGGACACGCTAGGCGTTTGTTTGCCGAACGCGGTCTTTTGAAGGCGCTGGGCGAAGTGGTGAGCGATGATGGCGGCGTTTTGTCGCGCAGCCCGCTGGCGCAGATGGAGGCGATCAGCCTTCTTACCGATGTGCGCGCTTGCTATGAAGCGGTTGATCGCGATCCGCCTGCTGCGATTGAGACGATGCTGGCGCTGCTCGTGCCGCCGCTATTGGCTTTGCGGCATGGCGATGGCGGATTGGGGTCTTGGCAGGGCGCTGGCGCCACCAGCGCAGAAGCCTTGGCGAGGTTGATCGAGGCAAGCCGTGTGCGCACGAGGCCCGCGAAGGATATGCGCCAATGGGGCTATCAGCAGGTAGTGGCAGGCCGCAGTGTCTTGCAAATGGATGCAGCGCCCCCGCCGCGCGCTCGTCATGCGCGGTTTGGCTGTGCCTCGACGCTAAGTTTTGAGCTGTCTTGCGAAATGCAGCGGATTATCGTCAATTGCGGCGGTGCAGCTCTGTCGGGCGGGCAAACGCCATCGCGGATCGAGCAGGGCCTGCGCGGGACTGCGGCCCATTCTGCGCTGGTTTTGGATGATAGCAATTCTACCGCTGTCCTTATCAAAGGGCAGATCGGCAAGGGCGTGGAAGAGGTCGACATCACCCGCAGCGACATGCGCCGCGCCAATGCCGAGGGCGCATCGCCAGCTGGTACTGCGCGCGCTGCAACTCGCCTAGAGGGTACACATGATGGCTATGGAGCGCGCTATGGCTTGGTCCATCGGCGCATCCTCATTCTTGCCAATGATGGCGAGGAATTGCGGGGCGAGGATATCCTAGAGCCTGCTGGACGGCGCGGAAAACGCGGCAAGGTGGCTTGCGCTATTCGTTTTCATATTGGTCGCGGGATTGAGCTGGGCTTGGCCGATGATAAGCGCGGCGCAGGGCTGGGCTTGCCCGATGGCAGCTATTGGCAGTTCCGGCTGGGCGGCGAGGGCGACAATGCGACGCTCGCCATTGAAGAAAGCCTGTGGGTTGATGGCGATGGGCGGCCCCACCCAATCCAGCAATTGGTCGTCGAAGGTTTGATCGTGCGCAGCGGGGCGAATTTCCCCTGGCTGCTCAAGAAAATGGGATAATGTGCAAAAGTGAGTGATGGTGCGATCAAGCGGGCCTTGCTGTCCGTTTCCGATAAGAGTGGCTTGGCCGAATTGGGTCAGGCTTTGGCAGATAAAGGCGTGGAGCTGGTTTCAACTGGCGGGACAGCGAAGGTTTTGCGTGGATCTGGCCTTACCGTGCGCGATATTTCCGAGCTCACCGGCTTTCCTGAAATGATGGATGGCCGCGTGAAAACGCTGCACCCCAATGTGCATGGCGGATTGCTGGCGGTGCGCGACAATGCGGACCATACAGCGGCCATGGAAGAGCATGGCATTGGCGCAATCGATCTGGTGGTCGTCAATCTCTATCCATTTGAAGCAACCGTTGCCAAGGGCGCAGAGCGAGAAGAAGTGATCGAGAACATCGACATTGGCGGGCCTTCCATGGTGCGTTCTTCTGCGAAGAACCACGCCTTTGTGACCATTGTCACCGATCCGCAGGATTACGCTGGCCTGATCGCCGAATTGGACGCAAACGGCGGCGCGACAAGCCATGCTTTCCGTATTCAGATGGCAGCCAAGGCCTATGCGCGCACGGCGGCCTATGATGCAGCGATTGCCAATTGGTTTGCCTTTGGGGATGCCTATACCAACCCGCTTGGGCCAGAGGCTTTGGGCGCAACGCCCTTTGTTGAGACTATGCCGATGGCGTTCAAGCGCGCTGATGAATTGCGTTATGGCGAGAACCCGCATCAAGCCGCAGCGTCCTATGTGCCGCAAGTTGTTGGCGCTAAGGGTGTGCCGCAAGCCAAGCAATTGCAGGGTAAAGAGCTAAGCTATAACAATTTGAACGATAGCGATGCTGCGCTCGAATTGGTCGCAGAGTTTGATCCGCCTGAACAAGGGGGAAAGCCCGCTGTTGTCATCGTCAAACACGCCAATCCTTGCGGCGTAGCGCGGGCAGACACTCTGCTAGAGGCGTGGGAAGCAGCGCTCGCCTGCGACAGTGTTTCGGCCTTTGGCGGGATTATCGCGGTCAACCAAGAGCTGGATGGCGCAACCGCAGAGGCGATTGCTAAGATTTTCTCCGAGGTCGTGATCGCGCCGAGCATTAGCGACGATGCGCGCGCTGTGTTTGCTAAGAAGAAGAACTTGCGTCTGCTCGAATGCGGCAGCCTGCCCGATCCGCGCAGAGGCGGCTTTGTGATGAAGACCATTGCTGGCGGCATGCTGATCCAATCGCGCGACAATGGCACCATCGCCGAGGCTGATTTGAAGGTCGTCTCTAAGCGGGAGCCTACGAGCCAAGAGCTGAAAGACTGCCTGTTTGCATGGACGGTTGCTCGCCATGTGAAATCGAACGCGATTGTCTATGCCAAAGATGGCGCGACCGCTGGCATTGGCGCTGGCCAGATGAACCGCCGCGATAGCTCGCGGATTGCTGCGATGAAGGCGGCTGAGGCGGCTGAGACTTATGGTTGGGCACAAAGCCGCACTGTCGGCAGCGCGGTTGCTTCGGATGCGTTCTTTCCCTTTGCTGATGGCTTGCTCGCCGCAGCCGAGGCAGGCGCAAGTGCGATTATTCAGCCGGGCGGATCAATCCGCGATGAAGAGGTGATCAAGGCCGCTGACGATGCTGGGCTTGCTATGGTCTTTACCGGTATGCGTCACTTCCGGCACTAGCTTGTGCGCTGGCTTTTCAACCCAGTTTTCTGGGGCCTGACACCAGTTGGTTGCTGTGGGCGGGGCCATTAATAATGCGGAAAATATTTGTCGTGTAACCATTTCTCTCTTGTCGTCGAAAGAGAGAGTATGACTTTACTCAAATCAGATTTGGTCCGCAATTTTGGCATCGGCTTTGCAGTCGCAGCCGCTGGTCTTGTCGCGACCAATCCAATATTCTTTCATTCGATAACGGCCTTTATTTCATGACACGATCCAAAAACCTTTCGCGAAAAATCCTCACCATAGCTGCTAGCGCAACGCTTGGCCTGTCGCTTGCTGCGTGCCAGCAAGAGGCCATTGCGGGCGAGCGTGTGGTTGTTGCGCCAGCTGCAAAACGTGTTGCCAGTGAAGGCGCTGGTCTGAAGACGGCGATCTTTGCAGGCGGCTGTTTCTGGGGCGTTGAGGCTGTCTTTAGCCATATGAAGGGCGTGCGCAGCGCGGTTTCAGGCTATCATGGCGGGACTAAGCGCCAAGCCGATTACAAGCTCGTTTCATCGGGCCTCACCAATCATGTTGAGGCGGTGAAGATCGTCTATGATCCCAAGGTTGTGCGTTACGACCAATTGGTCCGAGTGTTCTTCTCTGTGGTGGCTGACCCGACCCTGCGCAATCGCCAAGGCCCTGATCGCGGACCGCATTACAATGCAGCGCTTATTCCTCTCTCCGCTGAGCAGCGCGCGGTCGCTCGCTCTTACCTTGCCCAGATGAAAGCCTCGGGCAAATGGGGCCGTCCTATCGTGACCGGCATCAGCGCGCCGCGCAAATTCTATGCCGCAGAAACCTATCATCAGGATTTTGCTGCGAAGAATCCGCGCCACCCCTATATCCTGCGCTGGGATGCGCCCAAGGTGTCTGCGTTGAAGCGGCTCTATCCGGGTTTTTATCGGGCAAGCTTCCGCCGCAATTAAGGCCGTTTGAGCCAGCGTAAAAGACCTTAGGGTTAGGGGTTAAGTCGCCTGCAAATATGCGGTGCGGCTTGCGCGGCGGGCTCGTACGCCCTAGCTCTTGAGCATGGCAAACCATCAGCACAATCATCAAGAACACGCCGGCGACGGTTTGATCGAGGCAGCTAAGTCCACTCTTACCGATTCGGGCGAGCAATGGACGGGCATGCGGCAATTGGTTTTTGAAGAGCTGTCGCAGCATCAAAAGCCAGCCTCGGCCTATGATATTGCCGACAATCTCTCTCGCACGCGGGGCAAACGGGTCGCCCCCAACAGCGTTTACCGGATCTTGGATTTGTTCGTGCGCAACAATCTCGCCAATAGGATCGAGAGCGCCAATGCCTATCTCGTCAACACCCATCCAGGCTGTAGACATGATTGCATCTTCCTTATTTGCGATGATTGCGGACAGGCAACCCATGTCGATGATGAGCGGGTGACGGGCGCCCTACGCGTGGCAGGCAGCGATGCCGGTTTTGCCAATGTTCGCCCCGTTGTGGAGCTGCGCGGGCTTTGCGAAAGCTGCGCTGCCTAGGCTGCCCGAGCCATGTCGAGCCTCACGAGCGATGAACTGTGCAAATTTGTCGACAAAGCGTTCATCGACAGTATTGGTTTTGATGTGTAATGATTGCCCATCATGAGCGACTCTAAACCCGCACGGCTCTCAACGCCGCTTCTCGATACGGTCGATACACCCGACCAATTGCGCACACTTGACCAAAGCCAATTGCGCCAGCTTTCTGACGAATTGCGGTCTGAAATGATTGATGCAGTGGGCAGCACAGGCGGCCATTTGGGCTCTGGCTTGGGCGTGGTTGAGCTGACCGTAGCGCTCCATTATATCTTCAACACTCCCGATGATCGGCTGATTTGGGACGTAGGCCACCAAGCCTATCCGCACAAAATCCTTACTGGCAGGCGGGATCGCATTCGCACACTTCGCCAGGGCGGCGGACTGTCGGGCTTCACCAAGCGCAGCGAGAGCGAATATGATCCTTTCGGAGCAGCCCATAGCTCCACCTCGATTTCGGCCGCTTTGGGCTTTGCGGTTGCCAACAAGCTGAACGATCAGCCCGGGCGCGGCATTGCTGTTATCGGCGATGGCGCGATGAGCGCTGGCATGGCCTATGA
>CAZTFZ010000122.1:0-5574 GCA_964613105.1 uncultured Porphyrobacter sp.
TCGTCTGAGGATTCGCCCTCTGAGCTTTCGCCTTCGCCTTCGGTGCCTTCGCCTTCTGCACCTTCACCCTCTTCGCCTTCGGCTTCTTCGCCTTCGGTTTCAGAGCGCTTGAGCGCGGATGGAGCAACCAGCGTTGCAATGGTGAAGTCACGATCGGTAATCGCGCTTTCCGATCCTTCAGGAAGGTCAACTTCGCTGATGTGGATGGAATCGCCAACTTCCTTGCCCGTCACATCGATAGTGATTTCAGATGGCAATTTGTCAGCTTCGCAAACCAGTTCAAGTTCGTGACGCACGATGTTGAGAACGCCGCCTTTCTTGAGGCCGGGGCTCGCTTCTTCATTGATGAAGGCAACAGGCACGTTAACGTCGATCTTAGCGCCTTTCGCGAGCCGCAAAAAGTCGACATGCGTCGGACGGTCGGTAACCGGATGCAGCGCAACATCCTTTGGCAGGGTGCGCATTTTTTCGCCTCCAAGCTCAATCTCGACGATTGAGTTCATGAAGTGGCCGGTCGCCATTTGCTTGACCAGTGCCCGTTCGGCGATGTGAATAGTGGTGGGTTCCTGCTTGCCGCCATAGACAACGGCGGGAATTCGGCCATCGCGGCGCAGTGCACGGGAGGCTCCCTTGCCAGCCCGTTCGCGCGCCTCAGCCGGAAGGATCAGAGCATCGCTCATGTCACAAACCTTTCAAGTGTGCTGTTTCAATATTCTGCACGCCACGCCTCCAGGGTGACCATAGCGCCAGAGGAGCGCGCACTAGCAGGCAAGCGCCAAAAGGCAAGCGAAATGCTGAAGGCTGCGGCTTGAGTGGGAAAGTCGGGCGCGCCTACTGAATACGCTCTATTGTATAGCCGCGCTCTTTTAGCATCGTCGGCAGCCCGTCCTTGCCCAGCATATGCCCTGCGCCAACCGCGATAAGGGGGCGCTCATCTGCTCCAAGAAGATAATCGATTTGCTCGGTCCAATCCCTATTTCGAGAGACCAATAGCGCCTCGTAGAGCTCTGGATCGGTCAGCAGGCCACGTTTGGCCAATATCTCGAGCCTCTCGGCATCACCATTTTGCCAAGCCTCGATCAAAAGCTCAAAGTCATTGGTGTTTTGCATGCTGTCGGAAATGACCGCCTCTAGCAGATCGGTTTGTTCTGATTGCGGAAGTCGGTCGAATATCGACAATTGCGCAGCGACGCCTTCGAGTTCGACCACATCGCGGCCCTCGAACCGGCGGAGCAAGGCTCGATCGACGCCATTGCTGCTTTTCGCAGTTCCTGAATCTTTCGCCAGTGCCAAAGCCGCAGCCCAGCTTTCCATACTGTCCAATTGGGAGGTCGAAAATTCTGACTGCTCAGCCAGTTTGGCCAGTGGCTCGCTCCATTGCGGGGCGACGCGGGAACGCAGCGGAGCACCTGGTGTGTCAAAGGCAAGCTTAGTGAAAACGTCCGACATTGCATCTTCGTCGCTTAGATTAGCCACTTCGACGGCAAGAAGGTCGGCATCACGGATGGTCTGGTCGAGCGTTGGAGATCGCCATGCAAAATCATCGGGCAGGGCGTGGACCGTGCCAAAAAGCCACCCTTCGACTGCACCTGTCTCGCCGGTGATTTGCCAGATGGGTGGGCCTTGGCCCGCCTCAACATCGACCATGGCAGCTGAATTTTCGATTGGAACTTGTTCGTCGCAAGCGGCCAAAATTAGCGCGAGAAGGCCAGCACCCAGCGCAAGACGAATACGGGTCATGTAAGCGCTCATAGACATGCAGCAATCGCCAGCCTTTTTCTCATTGCCTGCCTGCCAGCTCCCCCTCTAAGGCCAGCGGATAAGCAGGCGATAAGGTTCAGCTTTATTGCACGCGTTCTACGGTCAGCCCGCGCTCTACAACATAATCCTGAACACTTTTCTTACCTGCCAAATGGCCAGCGCCGACAGCGATAAAGACTGTGCCCGGTTCGTCTAATCTGGTTTCGATCCATTCGGCCCAATTGCGGTTGCGTTGATAGAGCAGGGCTTCGGCAAGAACGGGATCGGTCAGTGATGAATTCATGATTTCGGCCAAGCCATCAGCGTCGCCTTCTGACCATTCGGCAATCATCGCATTGACCATGGGAACGATCTCGTCGACGGTCTCGGCAGTGCCGACGAGAAAGGCAATTTGCGAGTCCAGCGGCAAATTGTCGAACACGCCGATTTGATACTCGACCGTTTCAAGCGCATCGCGCTCAATTTCTGCGCCGACTTTGTCATTGAGCACCATTTCAACGCCATTTTGCGCGGTAAAGCCGTTTTTCAAAAGCGGCACCACACCCAAAGTCATACCAGCAAACCAAGGCTTGAACTGATCAAAGGCCGCTGCTGGCAGTTCGAGGCTGGTGAGCGCCGCGTCATAGCTTGCAAGCTGTTCTTCAGATAGGACTTCGCGCAGTGGCGTTCCCTCGGTGTTGATCGCTTTGCCCATTACAAATTGCTGATTGGCTGGGCTGGTGGCCGAAGCTGCGTCTATCTCTGTCACCAGCGTATCAGAGGCGGTTAGCGCCTCTGCAATAGGTCCGTTGAACCAGTCAATATCGTCGGGCAGGGCGTGGACCGTTCCAAAGAGATAGATCGTGGTGTCCTCATCTGCGACTTTCCACAGGGCAGGGCCGCTTGCCTCTGCAACCTCAGTGACGGGCTCGGCAATGGGGCCAGCAGCTTGAGCAGCTTGGGTAATAATATCCGTGTCGCTTAGGCGAGTGCTCGCGCAGCCTTGGAGGCCAATCAGAGCCAGCGCTGCGAGGGGTAGGCTAAGTTTTTGGCTCAAGATGGTCATGATCTTTCCTCTGATAAGAAGGGGGAAGCAGCGGATTTAGCGGGTCCATTCAGAATGACGCCCGCACATTCAACCGCGTTGTGCCAATTGCATAGAATACCAAGAATGGCTTGTAAAACGCGATGTCGAACTAGTGTTACTTGTTATGTCCGCACGAGCCAGATAGCGTTTCAATTATCGGTAAGCTCATGCTAGCTGCGCCGCAAAGGGAGACACTCGCATGACCACAATCCACCACCGCACCTGCCACATTTGTGAGGCCAATTGCGGCGTTTTGGTCGAGATGGACGGGCGCGATGTGGTTTCGATTAAGGGCAATCCCGACAATCCGCTCAGCCGTGGGCATATCTGCCCCAAGGCAACAGCAATTGCCGATTTGCAGGATGACCCAGACCGTTTGCGCAAGCCCATGAAGCGCGCAGACGATGGGTCTTGGCAAGAGCTCACTTGGGACCAAGCCTTTAGCGAGATCGCAGCAAAATTGGTGGCGCTACAAGGCGAGGGCGCCAGATCAGCCTTTTATCGCGGTAATCCCGGCGCGCATGATTATGCTCTATCGACCCAATCTGCTCCGATGCAGCACGCGGTTGGCGCTCGCGGAACGTTTTCTGCATCAACGCTTGACCAAATCCCGCATCATTACGCGCAATTTCAGATGTATGGTCATGTCAGCTTTGCCGCGGTTCCTGATATTGATCGCAGCCAATTGATTGTGATCTTGGGCGGCAATCCGGTGGCGTCCAATGGCAGCTTGTGGACTGTGCCTGATTTCAGAAAGCGCGTGAAAGAAATGAAGGCGCGCGGCGGCAGGCTGGTTGTTGTCGATCCGCGCAAGACCGAAACCGCAAAAATTGCTGATGAATGGCACGCGATTAAGCCGGGCAGTGACACAGCGCTTTTGCTTGGGCTGTTGCAGTGCATTTTGCGTGACGGCGATGATCTGCGCGCAGGCCTTGCCGAGATAACCGATGAAAGCTGGGCACAGATCAAGCCAATGGCCGACGGCTTTGACCTGAAAGAACTGTCGAGCCATTGCGGCGTGCCAGTTGCCACGATCGAGGCGCTGGCGGCTGAGCTGTCTGATGGGCGTCCCGCTGCAATCTATGGCCGGATGGGTGTGTCTGTTTGCGAACATGGCGCTCTCAACCAATGGCTCATCCAGCTCATCAATTTGGCAACCGGCAATCTTGACCGCGAAGGCGGCACGATGTTTCCAGAGCCGCTGCTCGATCTTGTCGCGCATGTTGGCAAAGGCGGCATCAAGACGGTTGAGACAGCGCGCGGAACCCTGCCTTCTGTCATGAATGAGATCCCAACGAT
Organism: uncultured Porphyrobacter sp.; assembly: GCA_964613105.1. Classification (GTDB taxonomy): domain Bacteria; phylum Pseudomonadota; class Alphaproteobacteria; order Sphingomonadales; family Sphingomonadaceae; genus Erythrobacter. The sequence goes on from CAZTFZ010000122.1 coordinate 4,127, forward strand.
TGCCTTTGCTGATGAGCTGACCCGCGATGATGATAGGCGCATCCGCACCCTGTTCGTGATCGCTGGCAATCCAGTGCTGTCAGCGCCTGATGGCAGGCGCACGGACGAAGCTTTGCAAAATCTCGATTTGATGGTCGCGATGGATATGCACATCACCGAAACCACTCGCCATGCGCATTACATCCTCCCGCCATGCGGCCCTTTGGAAAAGGATCACTACACCTTCTTCTTTGGCCCGTTAGCGGTGCGCAATTTTGGCAGTTACTCAGCAGCGACACTGCCGATGGAGGAGGGCGCGAAGGCCGATTGGGAGATTGCAGCCGGGCTGACCCAAGCGATTTTCGCGGCCAAGGGAGAGCCTGCTCCCAATCTTCCGACACCGCGAGAGATCCTTGACGGAATGCTTAAATCCTCGCCCGCTGGCATGTCCTTGGCCGAGGTTGAGGCACAGCCCAATGGCGTTGATTTGGGGCCGCTCAAGCCCTGCCTTGCAACACGCATTATGACCAAAGACCGCATGATCCATGCAGCATCGGAGGCTCTGCTGGCCGATTGTGCGCGCTTTGCTGAAACGCTGTCAAATACCGATGAAGGGTCGCTTAGCCTGATTGGGCGGCGTCATGTGCGCTCTAACAACAGCTGGCTGCACAATTCTCGCCGTTTGGTGAAGGGGCCGGATCGCTGCACGCTGATGATCCACCCGGACGATGCAGAGGCGCGCGACATTGCAGATGGCGATGCTGTGCGCATTGCGAGCAGGATTGGCGAAGTTGAAGTCGCAGCCGAAATCACCAGCGACATTATGCCCGGCGTTGTATCCCTGCCGCATGGCTGGGGGCATGGCCGCGAGGGGGTAAGCTGGCAGACTGCGGCGGCCCATGCTGGTGTGTCTATCAATGACCTCACCGATCCAGAGCGCTATGACCGTCTAACCGGCAATGCTGTGCTCAACGGCACGCCTGTCACGGTGCAGAATGCGGTTCAGGCAGAGGCGGCCGAGTAATCACAGGGCCGGTTGCGCAAAATTCGCCTTTCCGCATTGCTTAGCATTGACGCTGTAAGGGGCATCGGCCAAAGCCTGCGCCCATGGCGATAAAGCAAGCAGAATACCCGGTAAGAGACCCCGCGAACAGCTTTCAGGATATGATCTTGAGCTTGCATGATTTTTGGGCAGCGCAGGGCTGTGTGATCCTGCAGCCCTATGACATGCGCATGGGGGCAGGCACGTTTCACACGGCAACCACTCTGCGCGCGCTTGGGCCGGAGCCATGGAATGCCGCCTTCGTTCAGCCTTGCCGCAGGCCGACAGATGGACGCTATGGCGAGAACCCCAATCGCCTCCAGCATTATTACCAATATCAAGTGATATTGAAGCCATCGCCCTCTGACATTCAAGAGCTCTATTTGAAGAGCCTTGAGGTGATCGGGATTGACCCGCTGAAGCATGA
>CAZTFZ010000123.1:0-5568 GCA_964613105.1 uncultured Porphyrobacter sp.
CGCTTTGCGCCGCCGCCGCCGCGCTTAAACCCGATCATGAGGCCCGGGCAGGCTCTTCGCTGCCGTAATTATAGCCATAGTCATAGCCGTAACCATAAAAGCTATTCTTCGGGTCGAACTTGGTCAAAATGCCGCCAAATACGCGGACATTGGCAGAGGTAAGCCGGGCAAGAGCGGTTTTGACTTGGCTCGACCTGATGCCCTGCGCCTCTACGGCGTAGGCAACGCCTTCCACAGCAGAACCGATCAGCAGCGCATCAGCAAGGCCCAATACAGGCGGGCTATCAATGACCACGTGGTCATAGGTCTCAAGCAAACGCTCAACCAAATTCCTGAGCCTATTGCCCGTCAGCAATTCAGCGGCATTGGGCGGAGTGGGTCCAGCGGCAACGTAATCAAGGCCGGTCTCTGGCATTTGTGCGATCATATCGGAGATGTTTTCAGCGCCGGTCAAAAGATTGCTGAGGCCAACATCATTCTTGCCTTCGGCCAGCCCATGGACCGATGGCGAACGCATATCGCCATCGACCAGCAAGACCTTGCGCCCACCACGCATCAGCATAGTCGCGATTGCCAAGGAGGTGGTCGATTTGCCCTCTGCCGGCCTTGTCGAGGTGACAGAGAGACTGCGCGGAACGCCCGTTTCGGTGGTAAAGCCAAGGCTGGTCTGGACCGCCAGATAGGCATCGACCAATTCCGACTTGCGATCGAGCAAAGCCTCTTGCGGCATGCCATCTTCGACAATCGGAACAGAACCGAGCAGTGGCAGGCCCAAACGCCGCTCCAGCTCAGCAGGATCACCAATGGATTCGTCGAGCTGCTCTAGCGCAAGGGCAACAGCCACACCGATCATCAAGCCAGCCAGCGTGGCAATCAGCAAGTTGATAATGAGACGCGGGCTAGACGGTTCTAGCGGGACATCGGCAGCATCGACAATCGCAACATTATTGACGCCAATCCCGCCAGCAACACCGATTTCCTTAAAGCGCTGCAACAGCCCATCATAAAGGGCTTGGTTGGTGTCCACCTCTTGCTGATAGACATTATATTGGATCGCGCGGCGTCTTTGGTCGAGAAATTCGCCTTTCAGTGAATTGACCTCGGCCTGAAGCGATTGTTCGCGCTGCGAGGCTTGCCGGTATTCAGCCTGCACTGCATTGGACACACGCCGTTCCTCGCGGGTGATCGCAGTTGAAAGCTCGTCAATCTGACGCTGCAGCGCCACCGCCCTTGGATAGGTCGGCTCAAAAGTGACCATCAATTGCTGATATTCAGCCTCAAACTCAGCCTTGCTTTGGCGCAGATTGTTGATCGCAGTGTTGGCCAAGGCTTCCGACGAACTGCCATTTGGGCCTGCCTGACGAAAGCGCGATTCAGCCTCGATCCGGTCAGCCTTTGCAGAGGCCAAAGCCTCGTTCAAAGTCGCTAGACTATCGACCACGATAGAGCGTTCTTGCCCACCTTCAGAGGCCGAAGGCAAATTGATGATTTCCTCGCTCGAGGCATAGGAAACAAGCTGCCTTTGGCTGTCGCCCAAACGCTCTTTATATTCGGCCAATTGGTCTTGCAGAACCTCGCGCCCGAAAGAGGTGGACTGCACCTTGCGTTCAAGATTGGTGGCGATGAAATTTTCCGCCCAAGCATTGGCGACATTGGCCGACAATTCCGGATCGGGAGTGACCACGCGGATGTCGACCAAACGCGACAAGCGGGTCGGGTCGACACCCAGATTTTCAAGCAAAACTTCGCCAGCAATGCGCCTTCTTTCGGTGCGGCCTTGCGACAAGAAACGCCCATTGCTGCGGTCAAATGCGGAATTGTCCTCATCGAGAACACCAAACATTTCAAAGAAGGCTGGATCATCGACCAACCCTTGCTCGGCCGCAACCCGCTCCGCCAAAGTGCGCGACCGCAAAAGGCCATATTGCGTCTCGTAAAATTCCTGATCGGCAACGCTCACATCCCGTTCGACACCTTGAAAATTGGTGACACGGTCAGAGTCGCGGGAAATCTCAATCGTGGCTTCGGCTGCGAATTGCGGCGTCATCAGCAAGGTGACAATCAAGCCTAAAACAATTGCCGCTATGGTCGCGCCGACAATCACCCAGCGGCGGCGCAAAGCAATCAGCAGATATTGCCGCAAATCAAGCGAGCCACTGGACGCAGCCTCTGGGTTTAGCCCGCCCCCAAATTCAAATGGTTGAGCCTGTGCCGGCTGGCCCCCGGCAATGCCTTGATAGCTGTTCATTTGCGCCCGCCCACCGTCAATTTACCAAGGCCACAAGCGGAGAGGCGAGCAAAGGCGCCAGACCAATGATATCGCGGAAAGCGCGGCGTTGCGGGCTGTTGCCAACAACAATCACATCATCGGGATAGATTTGCGGGTCAGCATAAGCGCCGCGGCGGATCGCGGTGAGATTGTACACACCGGCCAAACGCTGCCCTGAAACGGTCCGCAAGATCACCACATCATCGAGCTTTGCAAATTCGGTTAGACCCTCTGCCGAGGCCACCGCGCGCAGCAAAGTCATTTGATTGGTTACAGGGTAAAGCCCAGGCGCAGAGACTTCGCCATCGACCGTCACAACTTGGCTAACGGATTCGTTAATATTGATCGTCACATCGGGGTCGCGCACATAGCGGCCTGCCAGCGCATCCTCGATATCTTGGGAGAGTTCTGCCGCCGTCTTGCCATTGGCATCCAAAGTGCCAATCAGCGGCATGGCAATCCGCCCGCCTGCATCGACTTGCATCTCGCTGCTCAGCTCAGGAACGCCAAAAACACTGACCGTAATTGTATCGAGCGGGCCGACCAGCGAAATCCGATCTTCGGCCACCAAATCCGTGCGGAGCGGAGCGGGAAGCCCCTCAATCGATTCAACAACTGTGAGAGAATCGGTGGATTCTAAGGGCGGCGCTCCACCACAGGCAGAAACTACGCAAGCCGAAGCAATCACAAAAATCGCAGCTAATCTAGGCATTATATATGGTCATTTCCGAAATGAGACACCGTTTTAGCTGTCGCTTTTTGCGGCGTAAAGGGTAGAGGCGATTTTTGCGGGGCGTATAGACACAGGCTTGAGCGGTAGATGAATGGCGTTCACCTTACGCGCTGCCCCCTTCGCGCTAGCTAAGGACCCGATTTCAGTCCTCGTTCAAGTGTAGCTGGCAAATATGGCCCGCAAATGCAGCCAAGTCTCGCAAGCGGGAATGGAAGAAATTTAATCTCTTTCCCTTATGGTGATACCGCAAATGGAGCCGTGTAAAGTCCCTCAAACAAAAGGGTCGGCTCGCAAAACAAATAAGAGTGCCCAATGCATGCGCGCAAATGAAGAAAATCTGGCCATTGTCGGCCTTGGCTATGTTGGCCTGCCGCTGGCAGTCGCACTCGCGCGTAAATTCACCTGCGCTGGGCTTGATGTTGATCAGACGCGCATTGCCGAACTCAAAAGCGGCCATGATCGGACAGGCGAAATCGATGCCGAGCGCCTCGCCGCATCCACTTTGGCGCTAACAGCCGATCCAGCAGATATTGCTCCTTGCGATGTCTATATCGTCACTGTGCCAACGCCGATTGACGCTGACAACAACCCTGACCTTTCCATCGTAGAGGCAGCCAGCAAAACCGTTGGAGCATTGCTGCCCAACGCGGTGGCTGAGGGTCGTAAGCCGATTATCGTCTTTGAAAGCACGGTCTATCCGGGCGTTACAGAAGAGATTTGCGCGCCCATTCTAGAAGCTGCCTCGGGCCTCAAATGGAAAGAAGACTTCTGGCTTGGCTATAGCCCGGAACGCATCAATCCGGGCGACCGCGAACACACTATCGACAAGATCACCAAGGTCGTTTCCGGCGATACGCCCGAAACACTGGCCCGTGTGTCGGCCATGTATGACGCAATCACCAGCGGCGGCGTGTTCGAAGCGAGCTCCATCAAAGCGGCAGAAGCAGCCAAGGTGATCGAGAATGCGCAGCGCGATATCAACATCGCCTTTATGAATGAGATTGCGCAAATCTTTGGCCGGATGGATTTGTCTGTCTGGGACGTGCTTGCAGCCTCCAACACCAAATGGAATTTCCTGCCCTTTTCGCCCGGTCTTGTCGGCGGACATTGCATCGGGGTCGATCCCTATTACCTCTCGCATCGCGCAGAGAGCCTGGGCCATGATCCGCGCGTGATTTTGGCAGGGCGCGGCGTCAATGACAGCATGGCCGATTGGGTTGCGGGCCAAATCCATGAAGCGCGCGGCGGCAAGCCGGGTAAGCTTTTGATGCTTGGCCTGACGTTCAAAGAAGACGTGCCTGATCTGCGCAACAGCAAGGTCGCTGATCTGATCGCGGCGCTCAGCAAGCTTGGCCATGAGGTGACAATTCATGATCCGATGGCCGATCCAAAAGAAGCCCAAAGCGAATATGGACTAACCCTCGATGCCGACGCGCAGTCGGGCAAATATGACACTGTCGTATTGGCCGTGGCGCACAAAGCCTATCTCGACCTTGGCCTAGAGGCCTTGCAGAATATGCGCAGCGAAGGCGGAAGCCTGTGCGATTTAAAAGGCGCCTTGGGTGGCGCTGGTGATTGGAGCCTGTAAGGGAAGCGATATGCGTAAAGTTCTCGTCACAGGCTCGGCCGGATTTGTCGGCTTTCACCTCTCCCAATTGCTGCTCGAAGAAGGCTTTTCGGTCGTCGGCTTTGATGCAATGACCGATTATTACGATGTGCGGATCAAGCAGCGCCGCCATCAAATGCTTTTGCAAAATCAGCATTTCAGCGCGCATGAAGCCTATCTGGAAGACTTCGATGCATTGCACAGCCTGTGCATGGCGGAAAAGCCCGACATCATCGTCCATCTCGCCGCCCAAGCCGGTGTGCGATACAGCCTCGAAAATCCGCGCGCCTATCTCAACGCCAATGTCATCGGCACGTTCAATGTGATGGAATGCGCACGCGAGCTGGGGGTTGAGCATTTGCTGATGGCCTCGACCAGCTCTGTCTATGGCGCGAATGAAGAAATGCCTTTTGACGAGCGCGAGAAATGCGACACACCACTCACTTTCTATGCAGCCACGAAAAAGGCCGGCGAAAGCATGGCGCATAGCTATGCCCATTTGTGGGATTTGCCGACCACAATGTTCCGCTTTTTCACCGTCTATGGCCCATGGGGGCGGCCCGATATGGCGCTGTTCAAATTCACCAAGGGTATTCTGGAAAACACGCCGATTGATATTTACAATCATGGCGAGATGTATCGCGACTTTACCTATGTGACCGATCTTGTGCGCGGCATCCGCTTGCTGATCGATGCGAGCCCCGTGCGGCCCGAAAGCAAGGACGACATTGCCGCCAATGACAGCCTATCAACCGTGGCGCCTTATCGCGTTGTCAATATCGGCAATTCAGACAAGGTTCGGCTGATGGATTTCGTCACCGCAATCGAGGAAGAATGCGGGCGCGAGGCGATCAAGAATTTCATGGATATTCAATTGGGCGATGTCCCAGCAACTTGGGCCAATGCCGATTTGCTGAAAGACCTAACGGGCTATCAGCCGCAAACCGATTTCCGCGATGG
>CAZTFZ010000124.1:0-5542 GCA_964613105.1 uncultured Porphyrobacter sp.
CTATAGCGCCCTTAGCGCTTGGGCTGGCTTAGCCCTTAGCAAAGGCAATGATCCGCCCAATGCAAAGCCCAGAACGACCACAAGGCCAAGCCCCAGCACTGCCAAGACCTCGCCCCAATTGGGCAGCCAATCAAAGTCGAACAATTGCGTGACCACCAGCCATGCAAGGCCGCTGCCAAGGACAAGGGCGACAATCGCCAAAACGCTCGCCAAAAGAGCGTATTCGATAAACTGCATCAGCAGCACTTGCCGCCGGTCAGCGCCCAGCACGCGCAGCACAACCGTGTCATAGGTGCGCGCAGCCCGCGCCGCCGCTATTGTGCCAAGCAGCACTGCTAGGCCCGCTAGCACAGCCACGCTGGCAGCGGCCAAGGTGGCAAGGCCCACTTGCTCTAGGATGGTGCGCGCTTGGATCAGCACGCCGCCGACCTCAATCACAGAGCTTGAGGGGAATTCGCGAACCAGAGCTTGCAGCAAAGGCGCAGTCGGCGTGCCCTCGCTCAATTCAACCGTCGCAGCCAGATTATGCGGCGCATCGAGCAGCGCATTGGGGCTGAATACAAAGACATAGTTGAAACTCATATTGTCCCAATTGATCTGCCGCGTGCTGGCGATACGGACGGTTTTTTCAATGCCCAAAATGCCAAAGGTCAGCTGGTCGCCAACCTTTAGACCTGCGGCCTCGGCAAATTCATCGTCAATCGAGACCAGCGGCTCGCCAGAGTGGTCCTCAGCCCACCATTCGCCCTCAATGATATCGCTGCCATTGGGAAGCGTGGCCGAATAGGTGAGCCCGCGTTCGCCGCGCAAAGCCCATGCACCCTCGGGCAGCTCTTCAAGGTCGGCAGTGCGCACCAGCTCGCCATCTTGCTCAAAGGCGAGCACTGCGCCGCGCAAGGCCGGAATGGCGGTGACGACAGCGTTTTCGTCAAGCTCTGCGACCAAGCCCTCAAACTGCTCGACGCTATCGCGCGGTATATCGAGCACGAAATAGTCGGGGGCTTGCTCTGGCACTCGGCTTTCAATGTTGCCATTGATCGCTGATTGGATCGCGGCGAGCAGCACAAATGTCGCAAGGCCAAAGCCCAAGGCTGTGACCAATGCGCCGGTTGATGCACCGGGCCGGTAAAGATTGGCGATAGCATTGCGGACTATCGGATTGCCGGGGCGGGGCAGCCGTGCAGCTAGCCTTTGGATGCCCCAACCAAGAAAGCCAAGCAGAGCCAGCAATCCAGCAGCGCCTGCCAGAAATCCGCCTGTTAGCAGCGGGCGGCTGGCCGTAAGCATTGCAATAGCGACAATGCCGGTCAGTCCTGCCGCAACCACTTTCAGCGCGGCTTTGTCTCCGACCAAAGGCGTCACGCGCGAACGCATCAAGGCCATGGCGGGAAAATGGCGAGCCCGCATCAAGGGCGGTGCGGCGAATATCAGCGCGACCAACAGCCCGTAAACGAGCGCCGTTACCAGCGCGAGCGGATCAACCACAAAGCCCGTTTGCACTGGCAGCAATCCTTGCAAAGCTGCGCCCAAAATGGGTGTAACGGCAATACCGACGGCCAGCCCAGCCAAGCTGCCAACAAGGGCCGCTGCGCCAATTTGTAAGGCGTAAATGCGGGCAATATCGCCGCTGGTTGCGCCAAGGATTTTGAGCGTCGCAATCGCTCTTCGGCGCGCATCAAGATAGCTTGTGACCCCGCCGCCAATGCCAATCCCTGCAATCACCAGAGCAGCAAGGCCCACAAGGGTCAGAAATTCGCCCATCCGCCCGACAAAGCGATCAGCCCCGGGCGAAGCGCGATCGCGCGTGCGAAAGTCAAAACCTGCGGTGGGAAATTGTTCCTCCAAGGCATCGCGCACATCACCAGGCTCTTGCGCCAAATTGGCGGCATCGAAAGCGAGGCGTGTCTTGCTCTGATACATAGATCCGGGCGCAATCAGCCCAGCCTCTTGCGGAACATCCTCGCCCACAATCACCGTCGGCCCAAGCTGAAAGCCTTCGCTTAGCTTGTCGGGTTCAACTGCGATTATTCCGCCCACTGTCAGCGTCTTAGTACCAATCCTTACAGTCTCGCCAATAGAGACGCCCAAACGGTCAACTGCGCCTTGGTCAAACCATGCTTCGCCAGCCTCAGGCGCGCCAACGCTGCGCCCGTCTTTCAGCGTTAAATCGCCATAGAGCGGATAGGCATCATCGACCGCTTTTAGGCCAATCGGGGCCGCAGCATCACCCTTGCGGGCCATGGCTTGCAAGCGAAGACCTGAGGAAAGCTCGCCATATTCATCCAAGGCAGAGCGTTCATCGCCCGACAAATCGCGCTGCCACAATTCAACCTCTAAATCGCCGCCCAGCAATTCTTGCCCGCGATTGGCAAGCTCGCCCTCAATCGCAGCGGTCAGAGTGCCGATGGCGGCCAATGCGCCTGTCCCAAGGAACAGGCAGACAAGCAGCAGGCGCAGCCCGCGAAAGCGAGCGTTCAAATCGCGCCGAGCAATCCGCCATGCCTCGCCCCAGCTCATTTCTTGTGTCGCCAGCGCACTGGCCGGAACGCTGGCCGGAACGCTGGACACCGCCGTATCGCTCATGGCTGAGCAGCTGAGCTTGTATCGCCAGCAATCTGACCATCTTCCATGCGCAACACCCGTCCGCATTTCTCAGCGAGCTCTGGGTCATGAGTGATAACCAGCAAGGTCGCGCCTGTTTCCTTGCGGCGATTGAACAGCAATTCGACAATCTCATGGCCGGTAGCGCCATCAAGATTTCCGGTTGGTTCATCGGCAAAGATCAGCGCGGGGCCCGGCGCAATCGCGCGGGCAATGGCAACGCGCTGTTGCTCGCCGCCCGACAATTGCGAGGGGTAATGATCCAGCCTATGGCCCAATCCGACCGCTTCCAATTCGGCTTTGGCGCGGGCCTGCGCATCGGCCTCTCCCGACAATTCCATCGGGGTCGCGACATTTTCAAGCGCCGTCATGGTGGGCAGCAAGTGAAAGGCCTGAAGCACAATGCCGATCCGGCCCCTGCGCGCTCTTGCCAGAGCATCCTCATCAAGGGCCGCAAAGTCCTCTCCTGCAACCTGCAAAGTGCCGCCGCCTGCGCGCTCTAGCCCCGACAAAACCGCCATGAGCGAGCTTTTGCCAGAACCCGATGCGCCGAGCAGGGCAACGGTCTCGCCAGAGGCAATGTCGAGGTCGATACCGCGCAGGATATGCACCGGCGCATCATCGCTGCCGAGCGTTAGGGTGAGAGAGCGGGCGGAAATCACTGCTTGAGAATTGGTCACAAGCTTGCGATGGCATAGGCAGATGAGTGGCACAAGGAAACTTGCCGATGAAATTACGGTGTTTGTCGATTGCAGCAATGGCCCTAGGGATGACTTTGACGTTTGCGGGCTGTTCTGATGCGGGGCCAAACGGCGAAGTAGCAGAGGCGAGCGAGGGGGCGAGTGATCAGGCCGGCAAGGAAGCGGCTCCTGCTGCTATTGCGGTTGATGGTCCAGAGCGCACCATCATGGCCTTTGGGAACAGCCTTTTTGCAGGCTATGGCGTTGGCAAAGAAAATTCCTATCCTGCCCAGCTTGAAGCCGCTTTGCGCAGCGATGGCATAAACGCATCCATCATCAATGCTGGCGTTTCTGGCGATACGACAGCGGCAGGGCTGCAAAGGCTCGCCTTCACTCTAGACGCACAAGAGACAAAGCCAGAGCTGTTTATCCTAGAACTGGGCGGCAATGATCTATTGCGCGGGCTTTCTCCTGACCAAAGCCGCGCCAATCTAGCAGCGATGCTGGATGAGCTTGCGGCCCGCGAAATACCCGTTCTGATAATGGGGATGCGCGCTCCGCCAAATTATGGCCCAGAGTTTCAGCGGCAATTTGATGCTCTGTTTGGCGAGCTTGCCGCAGAATATGACACAGCGCTTGTGCCCTTTTGGCTTGAGAGCATTTATGAGGACCCAGCGCTGTTCCAATCCGACCGCATTCACCCAACGACGCAAGGGCTAGGCGAGCTGGTGACGGCTACGAAAGAGGCTGTGAGCGAGGCTCTTCCGCCTGTTGATGATCAAGGGGCTGATGAGGGCTAGGGCTAGCCTCATTTAGCGAACGCGCGCTGCCCTCTACAATCTCCCAAACCGCCGCTTCCTCGGCGATAGCCGCAAAGGGCGCAGCTTCTGTGCCGGTCATCCACACCTGCGCATTGCCAGCCCGTAGCCGGTCAAACAGAGCAATCCGGCGCTGAGGGTCCAAATGGGCCGCCACCTCGTCCAGCAAGAGTATCGCGGTGCGGCCTTGCTGCGCGAGCGCGGAATGAGCCAGCGTCATTGCGATCAGCAGCGCCTTTTGCTCGCCAGTAGAGCATTGCGCGGCTGGAACGCGCTTAGCGGCGTATAGCACTTCCAATTCGTCGCGATGCGGCCCTGTCAGCGTCCGCCGAGCGGCGCGGTCCCCGCTGCGGCCATCGTGCAAGGCTTGGCTCAATTGCTCAAAGCTGGCGATGCTTTCTCCGCTGCTGCTGGTGGCAGAGACATAGCTTAAGGCAGGACGAGGGAAGGGCGCTTCGGGCGATTTCACCACCTCGGCCATCATCCGGTCGACCAGATTGGCGCGGCCAGCGGCCAGCATTGCTCCATGCTGCGCCATTTGCGCTTCAATGCCATCGAGCCATGCAGGCTCTGGCGGGCGATCATCGGCGAGCAGACGATTGCGCTCTCGCAAAGCGGCTTCATAACGGCTGGCGTGGCTCGCGTGTTGCGGGTCGAGCGCAAGGGCAAGCCTGTCCATATAGCGCCTGCGATCCTGCGCAGAGCCTGTGAACAGCCCGTCCATGGCCGGGGTTAGCCAGCTTATCGCCAGCCATTCGCCTAAGGCAATCGCGCTGGTCTCTGCGCTGTTGATGCGGACTTTACGGCGCATATTGGGGCGGTGTTTTGCACGCGATGAGCTTTGCCCTGCGTTTGGTGATCCAGCGGCTGTGTATGTGCCCAGCCTTAGCGGCTCACCCTCGGCATTAAGGGTGACACCAATGGCGAAGTGAGTGCTGGCCTCGCTATCGGCCGCGTGCTGCGTCATATCGGGCAGAGCCGCTCGCCTCAGGCCGCGTCCCGGCGCGAGCAGCGACAAAGCCTCCAGAATATTGGTTTTGCCAGCGCCATTCGCACCAATCAGCAGGTTGAGCTTGCTGGGCCGCTCCAGCGTGGTTTCGGCATGGTTGCGAAAACTGGTGAGGGTGATCCGCGAGAGCGTCATGAGCAGGCCCAGCGATAGCTTTCTAAGCGGCCAGTGACCAGAGCCAAGGTGCTAAATCTAAATATTGGCGTAAATTCCCAATCTTTCGGATTGATGAACAGGGCTGTCAGAATGGAATTGCGCAAGAATGGCGGAATTCTGCCGTTTTTTAAGTTTGGCACACCCTATGCAAAGCTGTTGGCAAGCCCAAGGATGACCCTCTGGGAAGAATTGAAAGGACCAAAACATGACAAATATTCTCGACACACGGATCTTCGCTGCAGTTTCAGCTTTCGCAATCACCGGCATTTTGATGGCCA
>CAZTFZ010000125.1:0-5517 GCA_964613105.1 uncultured Porphyrobacter sp.
ACGCGCGAGATTGACCGTTATGGCGGCCTTGCGATCAACATGCCCAAATATGCGATCTTCTTTTTGCTGTTCACCATGGCCAGCATCGGCCTGCCGGGCACTAGCGGTTTTGTTGCAGAGTTTCTCAGCCTTGCCGGCGTTTACAAAGTGTCGAGCACAGTGACATTTTTCCTCACCACCGGCATCATTCTTGGCGCTGGCTATATGCTCTATCTCTATTGGCGGGTGGCTTTCGGTGTGCAGAAGAATGATGATGCGGCCGCGATGGAAGATTTGAACCTGCGCGAATGGGTCATGCTAGGGCCGATTGCGCTCGCAGTGTTGTGGATGGGCGTTTATCCTGAAAGCTTCCTTGCCCCGATGCGCCAAGATATCGCCGCGCTCGATGCAAGGCTGGCCCGCGCTGCGCCAGAGGGCGACGCCAAATTGCAAGTGGGCGAACCCAAGGCTGCGGCGGCCAATGATATGACACACCATTCCGAGACGGAGGGCGCACACTGATGTCGATCCTCTCATCACTCTATTTCGTTGCGGTGGAAATCGCTTTGTGCGTGGCAGGGCTGATCCTGCTGCTGGTCACTGCATTTGGTGGCCGCAAGATTGCCCGCGCTGTCACCATTGCGGCCGTTGCGGTTCTTTTTGGCGGCGTGTTTTTCAGCTATGATTTGCTCACCAATCCTGCCTTTGGATTGGGCGGAGATGCCTTTGGCGGATTGTACCGCATGGATGCTTTCGGCAGTTTTTCCAAAATACTGATCTACCTTGCGACCATCGCATGTCTGATCGTTGCCCCCTATTATTTCGACCGTGGCGAGGCCAGTTCGGGTGCGAATGCAGGTTTGGGATCTGACGGTTCTGTCGCGCTCAATTCCGGCAATCAATATCGCGGCGAATATGCGGTGTTGATGCTGTTTGGCGCGGTTGGCATGGGGATGATGGTCTCTGCCGCTGACCTCATATCGCTGTACATCGGGATCGAATTGTCGAGCCTTGCTTCTTATGTCCTTGCAAGTTTTGCGCGCAATGATGCGCGTTCAAGCGAGGCTGGCCTTAAGTACTTCATTTTGGGCGCGCTTGCCTCTGGCATCATCCTTTACGGGATGAGCCTCGTCTATGGCTTTGCTGGAACGACGCAATATTTTGGCATCCGCACGGCTTTTTCTGCCGAGTTTTCAACCGGAGCCTTGTTTGGCGTGGTCTTTGTGCTCGCAGGGCTGGCGTTTAAGATTGCCGCTGTGCCTTTCCATATGTGGACGCCTGACGTTTACGAGGGCGCACCGACACCGGTCACTGCGTTCTTTGCCAGCGCGCCCAAGGTGGCTGCGGTTGCCATGCTGATGCGGATCGCGCTCGATCCGTTTGGCGGCAATTCGGATGCTTGGCAGCAGATTGTGATCTTCGCCGCCTTGGCCTCAATCATCGTCGGCGCATTAGGAGCGATTGGGCAGACCAGCCTTAAACGCTTGCTCGCATTTAGCTCCATCAACAATATCGGCTTTGTGCTGATTGGCCTTGCTGCTGCGAGTGAGAGAGGGGCCAGCGCATTGCTCGTCTATCTCGACATCTATGTGGCGATGACCATTGGCGCCTTTGTGGCCTTGCTGATGCTGCGCACCAAAAGCGGCGAGCAGATCGATAGCTTTGAACAAATCTCTGGGCTGTCGACGACGCGCCCTGCTTTGGCTTGGTGCTTACTCGCTGTCATGTTCAGCCTTGCGGGCATTCCGCCTTTGCTTGGCTTCTGGGGCAAATTCGTCGTCTTCCAAGCAGCGGTAGAGGCTGACATGCTGGCTCTTGCAGCCATCGGCATCGGGGCAAGCGTTATTGGCGCTTTCTATTATCTCAAATTCATCAAAACGATGTTCTTTGACGAACCGAATGAGGATGTTGCGACCAGCAGCCCGGTTAGCCATTGGGTCGTGCTTGGCCTTTGCGCGATTTATATCTCGCCCTTGGGTTATCTGGCGACACCATGGCTGGGCGCGATGGCCGATAAGGCAGCCTCCGCGCTGTTCTATATCATTTGATCGAGTATATTGCCGAAACCGGTTCTACCAATGCTGATCTAGCCGTGCGTCTTGATGAGGGCGTCGGAGTGCAAGAAGGCATGTGGCCAGAAGGCGCTTGGCTAGTCGCTGATCGGCAAACCGCAGGGCGCGGCCGGCAAGGTCGCAAATGGTCCGATGGCCTTGGCAATTTCATGGGCTCAACGCTCATCCACCTTGGCCCGCAAGACCCGCCTGCTCATACGCTGGCGATGGTGGCCAGCCTTGCGCTCTATGAGACGGTGCAGAGTTTCCTTCCGGCGAGCCTCAAAGAGCCAGATGCCAGCCAAGCAAAGCCCCTCATGCTCAAATGGCCCAATGATTTGCTGCTCAACAATGCCAAATTGTCGGGCATTTTGCTGGAGCGCAAAGGCGATGCGATCATCCTTGGCATTGGCGTAAACCTTGCGCATGCTCCTGATCTTGCCGAACGCGCTACGATAGCGCTGAGCGATGTTGGCGAAGCGCCCGAACGCAACGCATTTGCGCAAAGGTTGCAAGGCGCGCTTGCTCAGGAATTGGAGCGGTGGCGCAGTCATGGCCTTGCGCTGATCACACGGCGCTGGCTCGCAGCAGCCCATCCTGTGGGCACGCAGTTAAGCGTGCATGATGGCGAGGGAGAGCCGCTGATTGGCGCTTTTGATGGGGTAGAAGAGGCCGGTTCTTTGCGCTTGCGCTTGGCGGACGGCTCTAGCCGTGTCATTCACGCTGGCGATGTGATGCTCGCAGGATAGGAGGCGCTCATGCTGCTCGCAGCCGATGTCGGCAATACCAATGTTGTTTTTGCGGTTTTCGATGGCCGTACCATCAAGGCACGCTGGCGAATTGCCACCGACCCGCGCCGCACTGGCGATGAATACGCTGTGTGGTTGCTGCAATTGCTCGAGATCGAGGGGATTGGCCGCGAGGCGATCACCCAGATTATCTTTGCCAGCGTTGTTCCGCGCGCTGACCATAACCTCACCGTTTTGGCTCAGAAATATTTCAATCTCACCCCGCTCATCGCTGGAAAAGGCAAGGCCGCTTGGCCTTTTGAAGTAGACGTTGAACAACCCAGTTCCTTAGGCGCTGACCGCGCGCTCAATATCTTGGCAGCGCATGACAAATATGGCGGCGATCTGGTTGTCGTAGATTTCGGCACGGCAACCAAGTTTGAAGCGATCGATTTCAACGGCACCTATAAGGGCGGCATTATCGCGCCTGGCATCAATCTGTCGCTCGATGCATTGGTTGGCAAAACTGCGAAATTGCCGCGCATCGCTATCCGAGCGCCAGACAGCAAAAACGTCATTGGCCGCAATACAGAAGACCAGATGCTGATCGGCGTTTTCTGGGGCTATGTTGCGATGATGGAGGGGCTTGTTGCGCGGATGAAGCAGCAGATCGGGCGGCCTGCAAAAACCATAGCGACAGGCGGCCTCGCCATCCTTTTTGACGATCAAACCGATATTTTTGATGCGGTGGATGCAGACCTCACGATTGAGGGGCTGGCCATCCTTGCGCAAGCCAGCGGCGCTACCTAAATGCTCAGGCATAAACGAGAGAAAGCAGACCCTTAAGTGAAGCGCGACTACACACCCGAAAACGAACTGCTTTTTCTCGCCCTTGGCGGCTCTGCCGAGATTGGCATGAACGTCAATCTCTATGGCTGCGATGGGCGCTGGCTCATGGTTGACCTTGGCATGACCTTTTCTGGCGACCGTTATCCGGGCGTCGATTTGGTTTTCGCCGACCTTGAATTTATCGAGGATCGCACCCGCCAATTGGAAGGCATTGTGCTGACCCATGCGCATGAGGATCACATCGGCGCGGTCCCCTATTTTGCAGGCGAATTGGGTGTGCCGCTTTATGCGACGCCTTTCACCGCAGATTTGGTCCGGCGCAAGCTGAAAGAGGCTGGGCTTGAGGGCGAGGTAGAGCTTCATGTGATAGAGGAAGACCATGGCAGCTTCGCGCTTGGCCCTTTTGAAGTCACCTATGTGCCGCTTGCCCACTCCATTGCAGAGGGCAATGGCCTTATCATTGATACGCCCCATGGCCGCATCTTTCACACGGGCGATTGGAAGCTCGATGAAGACCCAATCATCGGAGAGCCAACCAGCGAGGAAGAGCTGCGCGCAATAGGCGATGAAGGCGTGCTGGCGATGGTGTGCGACAGCACCAATGCCTTTAACCCAGAACCCAGCGGATCAGAAGGCGCGGTCTATCGCGGGCTGCTTGACGAGGTGGCAAAGCATGGCGGAAAGCGCGTGCTGGTCACGACCTTTGCGAGCAATGTTGCGCGTCTGCAAACGCTTGGCGATGTGGCGCGCGAAAATGGCCGGCAAATATGCGTTGCTGGCCGCTCGCTTGATCGGATTATCGAGGTGGCACAAGACAATGGCTATCTCTCCGATTTTCCGCAAACGGTCGATTTTGACACTGCGATGGGCCTGCCGCGCGGCGAAATCATGATCGTTGCCACAGGCGGGCAGGGCGAACCGCGCGCTGCTCTGTCTCGGATTGCTGAAGAGAACCATCCGCTTGCGCTCAGCAGCGGTGATGTTGTGTTGTTCTCAAGCCGCCAGATACCGGGCAATGAGGTTTCCATTGCGGCCATCCAGAACCGCCTCGCTGAACGCGGGATTGTGATGGTGACCGATAGGCAGAGCATGATCCATGTCTCTGGCCACCCAAGCCGCCCCGAACTAGAGGCAATGTATGACTGGCTAAGGCCTGAAGTGCTCGTGCCCGTTCATGGCGAAATGCGTCATATGAAAGAGCAAGGGCGGATTGGCCTTGCGAGCGGTATTCCCAAGGCTGTCGTTCAGCAAAATGGCGATATTGTGCGGCTTGCACCCGGCGCTCCCGGTAAGATTGCTGAGATCGAAACGGGCCGCCTTGTGCTGGATGGCGACATCATTGTGCCCGCTGACGGCGAAGCGATTGCCATGCGCCGAAGGATGGCGCGCGAGGGGGTTGTGATTGTCACCTTAGACCGCGAGCTCAAGCCGATTGTCGAAGGCTTGGGGCTGCCCTTGGACGAAGACTACGGCGAGTTTATCGAAGAGTGCGAGGCGGATATTGTTGCTGCGATCGGCAAGCTTAAGGGCAAAATGGGCAGAGAGCCTGCCAAAGTGCATGAGGCCGCTCGCCTTGCAGCCCGCAGAGCCGCAACGCGTTGGTGCGGCAAGCGCCCGCAAACCCGCGTAATCTTGCCGAGGAATTGACGCGCAATGGCATGGACCTCGATCCTCGCAATCTATGTGCTCTTTTGGGTGATGTGCGCCTTTGTCTTGCTGCCCTTTGGGATCAAAACCCACGATGAAGCTGGCATTGCTAAGGTTGCGGGTCAGGCTGACAGCGCGCCTGCCAATTTCCGCCCCAAGCGTGTGATCGCGCGCGCGACTGTCCTCGCTGCTTTGGTCACAGCGCTTTACATCGCCAATTTCGAATATGGTTGGATTACAGCCGAAGACATCAACATTTTTGG
>CAZTFZ010000126.1:0-2280 GCA_964613105.1 uncultured Porphyrobacter sp.
GAAGACCGGCTTTACTATGCCTCTTTCTTCGAGGCGATAGAGGCGCGCAATTGGGGCCGTGTTGAACAATTGCTCGTCGAACGCGCAAGCGGCCCTCTGCATGGCCCAGCTTTAGCGCGCTATTATGTAGACCCCAACAGCCCTGAAATCGCGCTGGAGCGATTGACGGCATGGCTCAATGCTTATGCGGATTTACCGCAAGCAGAAGCAGTATCTCGCCTCGCTCAAAGGCGCGGATTGGAAACACAGCCAAGCCTTCCGCAAACCCGCGAGCTGGTGCCACAAGCAGGCATCACTCGCCGCACAAGGCCGCGCAGCATTTCCGATGGAACTATGCCCTCTCGCACCGCTTCGCGCATTCGGCAAAGCATCACTGATGATGATCCGGTAAGCGCTCATGCATTATTGCTAGAGGTGGACAGCAGCCTCTCATCAGCGGCAAAGGCAGAATGGCGCCAGCGGGTGGCTTGGAGCTATTACATTGAGAACCGCGATGCCGAAGCACTGAGCCTCGCTCGCTCGGTTGCGCAAGGCTCTGGGCCATGGGTTGCAGAAGGCGAGTGGGTCGTTGGTCTTGCCGCTTGGCGAATGGGTGATTGCTCAACCGCTGCCAATGGCTTCCGAAGCGCGGCCGCGGCGACAACCGATGTGGAATTGTCCGCAGCAGCGCATTATTGGGCGAGCAGAGCTTTGGTGAAATGCCGCAGACCGGGCCTTGCCAGTGCAGAGCTATCGCAGGCTGCTCGCTTTGACGAAACGCTCTATGGCATGCTGGCCATCGAACAATTGGGCCGCGACTTGCCAGCCCGCCACACTCGCCCTGATCTCACCAGCGATGATTGGGAGGCACTGTCGAGCAAGCCGCCCGCTCGCATAGCAGTGATGCTGGCGCAATTGGGGCAGCGCGATGAAGCGGGGCAATCCTTGCGCCATTTGGCGAGGATCAACGCTTCTGTTGACTATGCCGCTCTTGGGCGTCTCGCGCGTGCATTAGCTCTGCCAGGCACGCAGAACTTCCTTGCCTATAATGCGCCGCGCGGCAGCGCTTCTGATCCGGCCTTGCGTTGGCCTGTCACCTATCAAGAACCGCTTGGCGGGTGGAGCGTTGATCCTGCCTTGGCCTTTGCCCATGCTTTGCAAGAATCAAACTTCCGCGAAACCGTGGTCAGTCCGGCTGGAGCGATTGGGCTGATGCAGATCATGCCGATCACTCGGCGCGAATATGCTGCATCACTCAATTTGAGCGCTAGCTATGCCAATTTGAAAGAGCCCCGCACCAACCTCGCCTTTGGCCAGCGCACGCTAGAGGCCTTGAGCGAGGCCCCTGCGACACAAGGAGCACTGCCTAAGGTCATGGCGGCCTATAATGCCGGGCTAACACCCGTCACTCGGTGGAATAGCGAGGTTCGCGATGGCGGCGATCCGCTGACATGGATGGAATCGGTCCCTTATTGGGAGACGCGCAGCTATGTGAACATCGTTATGCGCAATTATTGGATGTATTTGCGCCAAGCCGACAGCCCTGCTGCGAGCCGCGAGGCATTGGCGCAGAATATCTGGCCGCAATTTCCCGCATCGCGCTAGATAGGCATCGCGCTAGACCGATATCAGCACAGACATAAGGAGCGGCCAAATGGCTATTGACGAAACCCGCGAGTTCAAACCCATCCGCATTGCGCTTTTAACGGTGTCTGACACGCGCACTCAAAAAGACGACACATCGGGCGATATTTTGGCGGCCCGTATCGAGGGCAAGGGTCATATTCTGGCAGCGCGAGAGATTAGCCGCGATACGGCCGAGGAAATCGCTGCCCATATGCACCGCTGGATCGACGACACAGAGATCGATGCGATCATCACAACCGGCGGCACTGGGCTAACCGGCCGCGATGTCACGCCAGAGGCTTTGGACCAAGTGAAGGATAAGGACATCCCGGGCTTTGGCGAAGTCTTCCGCTACCTCAGCCTCAAAACCATCGGCACAAGCACTGTCCAAAGCCGCGCTTGCGCCGTGGTGTCACGCGGGACATATATCTTTGCCCTTCCGGGCTCTAACGGAGCAGTCAAAGACGGCTGGGATGGCATCCTCGACGAACAATTGGACAGCCGCAACCGGCCCTGCAATTTCGTCGAGCTGATGCCAAGACTGCGCGAAGTCTAACCGCGAAAGCTGAGCAATGGCTTTGCCTGCTTGGGGCCTTTATCGTTGAGCATTTGCCTGACTTTCATCAAATCCTCAGCGCCGAGTGCGCGTTTTGGCAGCATCATGAACAATTGCCC
>CAZTFZ010000126.1:2380-5472 GCA_964613105.1 uncultured Porphyrobacter sp.
ACAATTGCCCAAAAGATCAGCAAGCCGCGCCACTTAATCGACACCAATTGATGGGTTTTGAGCGCCGCTTTCAGCTCTTCATAGCTAAGCACATATTGCGCATGTGGGGAGCCAGTGACAGCCATGAAAGCACTTAAGGCCCTTACTGCGGATCAGCGGGAAGGCGGTAGAGGCCAAGGAAGCCATTTTGAAACACCACCGTTGTTGGCACATCACCTGCCATCTTGATGTAGCCACCTACTCGCCTGAGCCTTGAGAATAGCCGTTCGGCTCGCTTTGCCTCCATCTCTCCAGAAACATCGCTTATTTGACCAATGCAATATGGGTCGGTTTGTCTATAATCTATGATAAGCCCTTTTCTAAAATTGTCGCTGCCAATGGTCAGCTCGCTGATGCATTTCATGTAGGTGACAACAGGTTCAGGAACAAATTTGCGACTTTCGACGGCCTCTCTAGCCTCAGTCTCGATGATATTGAGTGCACGATTAAATTGGCGAGTGCGTCTGGGGCCCTCACCGCGATGCCAAAAAGCGAATGGTTCCTTTGAATTGTCTTCAATTGCAGTTCTTAAAACCTTGCACTTTTCAATCCGAGCTGAAATCTCGCCAATTTTTTCGTTAAATAGGCAAGCTCCATACCGATAGACATAGGGAACCATCGCAGGGGAAATCTCAAAATCCTTGGCGTGCGCCGTTGATGGAAGCACGCTCACCGCCAGCACAAGACAAGCGCAACACTTCATCAAAATGGCACGCAAAGATGATGGATGTCGCATTATCCAAAGCCTCCGCCCGCCTCGCCCGGCTTAAACCGGATCAACCGGCTATCAATCAAAGCCGCGCCGCGATTGACGACGGCCTTTTGATAGTCAGCGTCCATCACCATCTCGAGGAAAGCACCAGCGCCGGGATATTGCGCGACAAAGCCATCGTCCCATTGCTTGTCTTCAGGGCCAGTGACCATGGTTTGGAAAGCTCCGCGCCACACAATTTCTCCGCCGACACGGTTGAAGATCGGGCCAGAAGTTTTGCCATATTCCTCATAAGCGCGTTTGCCGCTCCAGCCATTGCCATAATGCTCATGGCCGTCTGGATATTCAGCCGCCTCACGAAAACGCAGCAGATTGAGCATATGGATCGGCTCATCGCGCGGCAGGTCTTTAAACGCCGCCCAATTGGCAGGCGATGGGTCGATGTGAAACTGGCTCATACGGGTCACCCCTCCAACTTATAGTCTTTGAACTGATCGCGCAGATCTTTCTTGCTGATCTTGCCCGTTGCAGTGTGCGGGATTTCGTCGATGAACTCGACAGCATCGGGCATCCACCACTTTGCAATCAGCGGTTTGAGATAGTCGAGCACTTGGGCTTCTGTCACATCCTCACCCGCCTTTTTGACGACGAACAGCACAGGCCGCTCGTCCCATTTGGGGTGATACATGCCAACCGCGGCGGCCTCTGCAACGCCGGGGCATCCAACGGCTGCATTCTCAAGCTCGACAGAGCTAATCCACTCGCCGCCCGATTTGATCACATCCTTGGTGCGATCGGTCAGCTGCAATGTGCCGTCGGGATGAATGATCCCAACGTCGCCAGTGTCAAACCAGCCTTCGTTGTTGCATGCGTCTTGCTCCGCTTTGAAATAGCGGCGGATAATCCAAGGCCCGCGAATTTGCAGGGCGCCTGAAACTTTGCCATCGCGCGGCAGTTCTGTGACCATGTCATCAAGATCGACAATCCGCAGCTCGACGCCGAAGATCGGGCGGCCTTGCATGGCTGTCTTGTCGACTTTTTCCTCAAAGCTCAGCTCGTCCCAATCATAAGTCGGCCCGCCAACTGTGCCGATGGGAGAGGTTTCAGTCATCCCCCAAGCGTGCTGGACGCGAGTGCCGTTCTTCATAAGACGCTCGATCATGAAGCGCGGGCAGGCAGAACCGCCAATGGTGGCCGCGCGCAAAGGCGGCAAATCCAAGCCTTCAGCATCGCAATATTGGAAATGCGCGAGCCATACGGTTGGCACGCCGGCGCTGTCGGTTACGTTTTCGCGCAGCATCAACTCGTGCAAAACAGCAGGATCATTGACCGTGCTAAAGACGAATTTGATGCCCGCCATCGCGCCAGCATAGGGCAGCCCCCAACTTGCCGCGTGGAACATCGGCACAACCGGCAGCATGACCGAGGAAGCGCTGAAATTAAAGGTTGAGGGTTGCAGCCCTGCAATCGCATGCAGAACGGTCGAGCGATGCTCGTACAAAACGCCCTTAGGATTGCCCGTTGTTCCGCTGGTATAGCACAGCATGCACGGATCGCGCTCGCCGACTTCTACCCATTCAAACTCGCCGTCCTGCTCGCCGATCCAATCTTCAAAGGCCGGGGAATGATCGCCGCTGTCAAAGCAAATGTAATGATCGATCGTGGTCCAACGATCCTTCATTTTGTCAACGATGGGCTGAAAGGCTGCATCATAAAGCAGCACTTTGTCTTCGGCATGATTGACGATATATTCGAGCTGATCTTCGAAAAGGCGCGGGTTCACTGTGTGCAATACCCCGCCCATCCCTGCAACACCGTACCAGCTCACCAAATGGCGCGAGTGGTTCATGGCTAGGCTAGCAACCCGCTCGCCCTTTTTGACGCCCAAGGCCAACAATGCCTGCGACATTTTAAGAGCATCATTGCGAATACCTGCCCAATTCGTGCGGGTTTCACTGCCATCGGCCCAGCGCGTAACGATCTCCCGCTCGCCCGCTTCGCGCGCTGCGTGGTCGATCACATGGGTTAGACGCATGGTCCAGTCTTGCATTGCTCCGAGCATTCTTGCCTGTCTCCCTAACAGTTTTGTCTTTTATCAGGCGACGAGCTGCAAATTTGCGCCCCCACGCCGTGAAGTGAGTTGCACCTTGGCAAGACCTTCGACGCTTGCCAAGCGTTCTGCGAGTTCGCCGTTCAATTGAAATGCGCTTCCCAGCCTTGCAACCGGCTCTACGGCTGCTCCAATGCAGAGGGTTGCGAGGACTTCGCCGGAAGCCTTTTTATCCTCGTCTTGGGCACTATCAAGGCCGGTCAATTGCTGCTTAAGCGCGTCCAATGCCTC
>CAZTFZ010000127.1:0-5466 GCA_964613105.1 uncultured Porphyrobacter sp.
TTTGCGCCGGTCGTCCCTTCGGGCAATTGCGGCCTTGGGCCCGGCATTGCCGCTCCGCGATCACCGCTCATCAGGTAGGTGTCGAACCAGCGCATCATCCGCAAATTGTAGTCATAGCGCGCAGCGGCCCTGCGGTTTCCATGGCCTTCGCCTGGATACAGCACAAGCCGCAGTGGCAGATCGGGCTTGCGCACTTTGATGTTGCGATAAAGCTCGTAACTTTGGCTTGGCGCAACGCGCGTGTCATTCGCTCCGTGCATGATCAGCAGCGGCGTTTCAGCTTTCTCGACATGATAGATTGGCGAGACTTCGAGCATGCCCTGCCAATCCTGCCATGGCCATTTCAGGCTGTGCACATTGAACATTTCCTTCGGAATATCGGTCGTGCCAAATTTGCTGATCTGGTTGGAAATGCCAACAAACATGACGCCCGCTGCAAATTCCTCGCTGAGCGCGGTTGAACCCCAAGCCGTGGCATAGCCGCCATAGGATCCGCCAGTGATGCCAGTGCGGTCAGGGTCGGCAATGCCTTCGGCGACAAGAGCGCGTTTTGCATCGACCAAATCGTTGAACTCTTTGCCCGCATAATCGCCTTGATGCTGCTTTGAAAAGGCCGTGCCATAGCCGGTAGAGCCGCGATAATTGGGCAGGAATACGGCATAGCCTTTGCCCGCTGCGACTTGACCCGGCCCGCTGTAATTGGTCAGCCAGCCATTGCTCTCATGGGCTTCTGGGCCGCCATGCACATCGAGAATGAGAGGCGCGCCGCCGCTTGGGACAGGGCCGACAGGCTCGATCAAAACGCCTTCGATTTGCTCGCCATCGCGGGCGGTATAAGTGAAGGTGCGCTGCGTGCCCAAGGTAATGTCACCCAGCCAGTCATTGTGGCCGGTCCAGCGCTCAAAAGTGCCAGCATCGCCATTGAAAGCGAACAATTCATTGGGGTGCCGGGCACTGCTAGCGCGAACAAATATGCCGCTAGCAGAGGCTTCGACTGCGCTGATCGCAAGGCTGCCTGCACTTTGCTCAGCCACTTGCGCGCCATTGTTGTCATAGAGCCGCATAACAGAAGATGCGCCTTTGTGAATGACTGCGGTAAGGCGGCCACTTGCGAGCCACTCTGCATCAACCGCGGCCTCCGGCGCGCCAGCGTTGAGCGCGGTGAATGCGCCGCTCGCGACATCGACAAGATGCAAGGTTGTGGCCGCAGGGTCGTTCACATCGACGCCTGCAATTAGCGAGAGTTTTGAGCCATCGGGCGCGATCTCAAAATCGCCAATCTTGCCCGGAGTTGCGACCACAGTCGTAGCGCCGCTTGCAAGGTCAACAATATTGATGCGAGCTGACGTCAGGCTGTCATCCACATTGGGAGTGGGCGCAGTGACAATCGCTGCAAAGCTATCATCGCGCGCAACTTTGAAATTGCTGACAAAGCCGGGGACAGCGATGTCTTCAAGATCCTCATCAAGTTCTGCGCCAATATCGGCCTTATACATGGCGTTAAGCTTGGCTTCTTCCTCGTAAACAATCGCGTTAAAGCCTGCCTTGCTCTCTGAAGTGCGGGCTGTATCCTCGGGCGCAGCCGCCAGTAGATACATGGCGCTGCCATCTGAATTCCAAGCGTAATTGCGCACATGAGCGCCGTCTACTGCGGCCAAAATGCGGTGCGATCCGCCATTTGTCGGAATGCCCCAAACGGCGCGCTTGTCCTTGCCCTTGGCCCAAAGGAAGCTGATCATAGAGCCATCGGGCGAGAACCGAGCGCCAGCAATGCGCATATCTGCGGGGAGAAAATCGCGGGGGTCATCGGGCGCATCTGCCAATTTCAATTGCTGGCCAGTGGTGCCGTTCTTTTCGCCATCGGTGATATCGGGCAGGCTGGCCGTGGTGAAAGCAACGCTGTTTCCGGTGGGCGACACTGCGATAGCGCCCACGCTTTCCAGCTTGGCGACATCCTCGGGCGTCATCGGGCGAGCGCCCGCAACAGCGGTGATGGAAGAGGCGGCGAGCAATGCGCCCGCTCCAAACGTAAGACGGTTCATAATAATGGCAGTCCCTGATTCAATATGTTGAAGCCCTTTTCGCAAAGGCAATGGCCAAATCATAACGGACGAGGACATTTTGGCAATTGTCTAGCGAAACTGCTTTTTGCTCTTCTCTTGCCTCTCTCGCTTGCTCTAACAGTCGCAAGCGGCCATTACCGGCACAAGATCAGCCCGGAGCACGAATATGAAGCGGATTTTTACAGGCTTATTGGCAGCAGCGACAAGCCTAGCAGGCTTCATCAGCGCGCCTGCTTTGGCTGAAACAATTGCGATCAAAGCTGGCTCGGTCATCACCGATGCGGCTGCCAATCCCAGCGGACCTGCAATCATCGTGGTCGAGGATGGAGTGATTGCCACCGTTCTGCCCGATGGCGCTCAAGTGCTCGCCAATCTTGAGGCCGACCGAGTGATCGACCTCTCTGACAAAACCGTCTTGCCGGGCCTAATTGATCTGCACACGCATTTATCGGGTGATCCCAGCGGTGATTTTTGGCGCGGCGCGATTGATCCGCCCGAATGGTACACTCTGATTGCAGCGAAAAATGCGCGCATCACCGCTTTGGCTGGCTTTACCACGGTTCGCGATGTTGGCTCGCGCACCGATCAAGTTATGCAGTCCTTGCGCCGTGCGACCGCGACAGGCGTTCTGCCGGGGCCGCGCATTGTCACCTCTGCCCGCACGATTGCGATTGTCGGCGGGCATGGCGACACCAATGGCTTTCGCCGCGAGGTCAATGACGCATTGAGCAGCGATTTTGCCTGCACTGGCGTAGTCGAATGCGCAGAAAAAGTGCGGCTTGCCTCCAAATATGGAGCAGACCTCATCAAAATCACGGCAACCGGCGGAGTGCTCAGCCAGCAAGGCCGCGGGCTAGAAGCGCATTTTAGCGATGATGAAATGCGAGCCATTGTCGAAACCGCCGATACGCTCGGCCTTAAAGTCGCGGCCCATGCCCATGGTGCGCGCGGCATAGAGGCGGCGGCGAGAGCGGGCGTCCACACGATTGAGCATGGCACCTATCTCGACGAGGACGCTGCCCGCGCAATGCGCGAAAGCGGCACCGCCTTGGTGCCCACTCTGATGGCGTTTCAGGGCATTAAAACGGGGCTTGGCAAGGGCGTTTACACCCCTGTTGTCGAGCATAAGATCGAAGAAGTGAGCGAGATTGCCGATACGATTGTCGAGCGTGCTCGAAGGTTCGGAGTGAAGATTGCCTTTGGCACAGATGCTGGCGTTTTCCCTCATGGCCAAAATGGCGGCGAGTTTGCCTTGATGCGGGCTGGCGGCATGTCTGACCGAGAGGCGCTTGCTGCGGCAACGACAGTGGCGGCAGAGGTGCTTGGGCTTGAGGAAGAGATTGGCCGCATTGCGCCCGGTTTCTCAGCCGATCTAATCGCGGTTGATGGCAATCCCTTGGCCGATGTTAGCCTGCTCGAAAGCGTCGAGTTTGTTATGGCGCGTGGCCGCGTTATCGAATGAGTTGGTCGATTGGCTAGGCCATTTGGTCGAGCCATCGCTGGCGCAAAGCTGCGCCTCGGTTAGCAGGCAATTTTGTTATTCTTTGCACGCGCGGGTTGCGCGATAATCTTTGGGGGCTCTTGCTATGAAATCAACGCATCTATCTCTGCTTTCCGGCGCTGCTGCGCTGGCGATCATGGCATCACCTGTTGGGGCCGCGGCGCATGAAGCGCATGGCGCCTTTGTAGGTGGTCATTCCGACCATGCAGAAACCGCTTCTCAAGAAACAGCAGATGAGCCACTTGAGCAAACCCCTGCCGAGGCAGAGCGGGCCAAGCTGTTTGCGCTATTCGCCGATGCTGATGCTCGCAGTTTGCAGCTCAACCCTTTGTCGCGATTGTTTCGCGGCGATACCGAAAACGCTGGCCGCTTGGGCGATTTTCTTACCGACGCGCAATTCTTGGCAGGCCGCACCGACACTTTGCTCAACATGGCTTTGCTCGATCAGATAGACCCAGCGGTTCTCTCGCCAACCGATAGGCTGGCTTATGATGTGTTCCTCTATGACCAGCAGCAAGCGCTCAAATCCTCAAGCGAGACTGTGCGCGATCTAACGGTGGTGCGACCGGTTAATCACTTTAGCGGCTTTCACACCTTCTACCCCAATTTTGCCAGCGGAACGGGCGCTGCCCCGTTCAAAACCATCGCTCATTATGAAGACAATTTGTCGCGCCATGATGACTATATCGCGATCAATGACAGAGCGATTGCACGCTTTCGCGAAGGGCTGGCAAGCGGGGTTGTCGAAACCAAACTCACCATCGGCAATGTGATCAAGCAGTTCGATACGCAGCTTGCTGTTCCGATCGAGAAATCCCAGTTCATGGGGCCCTTGAGCGTCTTTCCCGATAGTTTCTCCGATGCTGAAAAAGCGCGATTGACCTCGGCCTATCGCGCCAAAACCGTCGCAATTTACGCAGCGCATGAACGGATGCGCGATTTCCTGCGCGATGAGTATATAGGCGCTGCGCGCGAGGAGGTTGGCCTCTCTCAAATGAAGGGCGGGGCAGCGCTTTACGACATTCTGATCGAAGGCACGACGACCTTGCCGCTAGAGGCTGATGCGATCCACCAGCTTGGCCTATCTGAAGTTGCGCGGATCAAGACTGCATTGACCGATCTTCAGGCCGAGGTCGGCTTTGAAGGCTCGCTCAACGAGTTTTTTGACTACGTTCGCGAGGCCCCTCAATTTAAGCCTGAAAGCCGCGAGGCGCTCACCGAAAGCTATTACGAGATTGGCCGCCAAGTTGACCAAAAGATCGGCGATTATTTCTCGCTCATCCCGCAATCCGAGCTAGAGATTAAGCCCTATGATCCAGCGATTGAGCAGTTCAGCGCTGGCGGTTCTTACCAGCGCGGTGCGCCCGATGGTTCGCGGCCCGGCACATTCTTTTTCAACGCTTATGATCTGCCCAGCCGGCTGACGACAGGCAATGTCACTCTCTATCTGCATGAAGGCGCACCAGGGCACCATTTCCAACTGAGCCTGGCGCAGGAAAACACCGATTTGCCAGCCTTTATGCGGTTTGGCGGCACCACTGCTTTTATCGAGGGGTGGGCGCTTTATTCAGAGACATTGGGCTTTGAGATGGGCTTTTACGAAGATCCATGGGCGCGCTATGGCACGCTTCAGGATGAGCAATTGCGGGCCATGCGGCTGGTGGTCGACACTGGCCTTCATTCCAAGGGATGGAGCCGCGAGAAAGCGATTGCTTTCATGCTGGAAAATTCAGGCATGACCAACACTGAAGTCGTTTCTGAGGTGGAGCGCTATATCGCCATCCCCAGCCAAGCGCTGGCCTATAAGATTGGTGCTTTGAAAATTCAGGAATTGCGCGGCAAAGCCGAAAGCGCCTTGGGCGATGATTTCGACATCAAAGCCTTTCACGCTCAGGTTCTGGG
>CAZTFZ010000128.1:0-5418 GCA_964613105.1 uncultured Porphyrobacter sp.
TACTGTACGCGGCGCCCTTTGACGCCTCTATTGCCGGCAATGCGGATGAAGAAGGTTCCCAGCGACGCCTTTTTGAGCTCGACTGCATCACCCTTACGCGGCTCACGGGTGCGAGGGGGCAGGCTTGCGATCCGCCATGTGCTGCCCTCGGCGATTTTGAACACATAGGTTGAACGGCCCACTTTTCTCGCGGAGGTGATGGTAGAGGTAAGGGTGGTCAGCTCGCCGCCATCTTCTCCGCCGCCGCTAAAGAGGCCCGTTTTGGGCAATGTGAAGCCGAACAGGCCGCGGCGGGTCTCTTCCACTTCCTCTTTGGCAACAATTTGCACTTCACCCGAATCGCTTGCCTCAACCACGGCGGCAACCGATGTATCGAAACAGGCAAGGCGCTGATCTGCGTCAGCAATGGCGCTGCATTTGCGCAAATCCTCAACCAGGTCCGAGTTGGCGATTTCGGCGGTGTCTTGCGCCTTAAGGGGGGCTTGAAAAATGCTGCCAGCAACTATCGAACCGCTCGCCAAACATGCAGCGCTAAGGAGCAAGGGCCTCGCCGCTAAAGCGCTGCGTGCAGGGGCTGGGCGGACTGATTCGTCGGGGTGTGTTCTATGGGTCACGGCAATTTAGTCCTTTGCTGGTGCACTGTGCGGGGCAGTGCGAGGGCGGGTGCTGCTTGCATTCTTAAAGGGCGTTCATGAAGGGGCAACCCTCGGAAATTGGCGGCTCAAGTAAACTGTAACCGGTTTGCAACACATAGAAACTTACGAAGCTAGAGGGAAAAAGTTGGATTGCGAGCAATGCGCCGTCTGCACTAAGTCCCCAACCATTCAGGTATGTCGCCTGATTTAATCTTTTTGACTCGAGCGGTTGGTGCTCTTGTCGATAG
Organism: uncultured Porphyrobacter sp.; assembly: GCA_964613105.1. GTDB lineage: Bacteria > Pseudomonadota > Alphaproteobacteria > Sphingomonadales > Sphingomonadaceae > Erythrobacter. Next base: position 884 of record CAZTFZ010000128.1, read on the forward strand.
AGGGGAATCTAATGTCTACACGCTTTAGCAAAGCGTCTTTGCTTACTGGCTCTTTCCTTGCAGGTGCGCTCGTCGCATCGCCTGCGCTGGCTCAAGAGTCTACAGCACCGGACGCTGACAATTCGGCTGATGAAGTCGAAGGCGAAATGATGATCGTGACCGGTTCGCGTATTGCGCGCCGTAACGTTGAAACAGCTGCTCCTGTTGCAGTGGTTGGCGCAGAAGAGTTTTCGCTCTCTGGTACGGTCAATGTTGAGAACGTGATCAACACGCTGCCTCAGGTTGTACCTGGAACGACATCGTTCTCGAACAACCCGGGTAACGGTACATCGACCTTGAACCTTCGTGGCCTTGGTACGACACGCACCTTGGTGCTTGTGAATGGTCGCCGCTGGATGTCATTTGATACAGCCCAGATCGTCGATTTGAACACCATCCCAGCGTTCTTGATCGAATCGGTCGACGTTGTGACAGGTGGTGCATCGGCAACTTATGGTTCTGACGCTCTTGCTGGTGTTGTTAACTTCCGTCTCAAAGATGTTGATGGTGTTGAAGTTGGCGGCCAATATGCTCTTACAGAGCGCGGCGACGGTGAAACCTATGAGCTTCACGGCGCAATCGGTACATCATTCGATGATGGCCGCGGTAGCGCGACCGTTTATGCTGAATATTTCAACCGTTCGGACGTCTTCCAAGGCGACCGTGGGTTTTCTGAATTCGCACTAGGCGGCGAATCATTTGGCGCGGACCTTTTGCAGTTTGGTTCATCCACACTGCCTAATGGCGTTCTGCGTTATACTGGTGGTGCCAACTCCAACACTGGTCTTCCAGCTGGAACTGAATTTGGTAATGCTGGCGAGTCTGGCTTTGGCAATGGCGTTGTTTTTGATGACGTTGCTGGCGATTTCCGCTTCCGGACTGGCGACACATACAACTATGCACCGGTTAACTATCTGCAGATCCCGCAAGAGCGGTATTTGGCTGGTGGTTTTGCCGATTATGACTTTGGCGGAGGCCACACAGCCTACACCGAAGTGACATTCGTCAACAACCGCGTTGCAACCGAATTGGCGCCGACGCCGGTTACTGGCTTCTTCGATGTTGATTTGGCAACTGTTGAGCCATTCCTTGTCGCTGGCGACTTTGCTCAGCTTCAAGCGATTGACGCCGCTGAAACCGATCAAAATGCTTTGGACGGTTCAGCTGATGATCCAGGTGTGATCAATTTCTTCGTCCAACGTCGTACCGAAGAAACCGGCGCACGTAACTCTCTTGATGAGCGTAACGCCTTCCGTATCCTTGGTGGTGTTAGAGGTCCGGTCAATGACTACATCTCGTACGATGCGCACTATTTCTATACGCGCACGCGGAACGCGAACGTTCAAGAAGGCAACATTTCGCGTTCAGCATTTGGCGATGCGCTTGACGGTACTGCCGCTCCGATCAACATCTTTGGTCTGGGTACGCTGACTGACGATCAAGTCGCAGCAATCTCGATCGATGCGCAAAATGGCGATATTTCGACCCTCGAAGTGGCCAATGCGTCTTTGACCGGTACCTTTGGCGACTTTGCCATCGGTGGTGCAGAGCCAATTGGTTTCGTGATCGGTTATGAATATCGCGGCGTTGGTTCGCAGTTCATTCCTGATACTGCATTGTCCTCTGGCGACGTGATCGGCTTTAACGCTGGTACGGCGACTGCAGGTTCATACAATGTGAATGAAATCTTCGGCGAATTGCGTGTGCCTATCCTCGATACAGACGGTGGCACGCGTCTTGAGATCAATGGCGCTGGTCGTTATTCCGATTATTCGCTTGAAGCTGTTGGCGGCGTATTCACCTATGCTGGCGGTGTGACCTTCTCACCTGTCCCTGACGTCATTCTGCGTGGTCAGTATCAACGTGCGGTGCGTGCGCCAAACGTGGGCGAGCTGTTCGGCGGTCAGTCGATCGGTTTCCCAGGTGCAAACGATCCATGTGCGGATGCAGCCAATGCGGGTGATCCAACAATCACTGCATTGTGTGTCGCAACAGGTGTTCCAGCGGCAAACGTGGGTGATCCAAACATTCAGTTGAATGCGCAGATCCCAGCCTTGTTCGGTGGTAACCCTAACCTTCAGGAAGAAACATCTGACAGCTTCACCTTCGGTGCGGTTCTTCAGCCATCCTTCTTGCCTGGTCTGACGATCACAGCCGATTACTTCGATATCACAATCGAAGACACAATTTCGGTTGCTGGTGGTAGCCTCCAAGGTCTTCTTGATCTTTGCTACGTCGATATTCAGGACATCAACAGCGCAGCTTGTCAGGCCTTCGTAGGAAGCCGGAACGCTGCGGGTGCGATTGTCACTGAAAATCCACCACTCGTCGGCAGCGCGAACATTGGCGAACTGTCTACTTCGGGCATCGATCTCGAAGTCGGCTATTCGACAACGATCCCGTTCTCGCTCCTTACCGACACTGGTGAACAGCGGGTTGACATCAACTTCTTGGGCACCTGGACAGATAGCTTCCAAGTCGTTCCAGTCGCTGGTCTTGAAACAGTGTTCGAATGTGCTGGTAGGTTCTCAGGCAACTGCGGTGAACCAATTCCAGAGTTCAAGTGGACAAGCCGTGCATCATTCACTGATGGCCCGCTGACCACTTCGATCCGCTGGCGTCACCTTGACAGTGTCGTGTCTGAAGACTCGATCCTGGTTGATCCTGATATGGGCATTGATTTCGATGCCTTCGGCGGTAACAGCACAATCGGTTCATACGATCTGATTGACCTTACCTTCGCTTTCAACGTGAACGAAAACGTATCAATCAGCTTTGGTGTTACCAACCTGTTTGACACGCTTCCAACCACACCTGAATTCGACGATGCCGGAAACGTCATCAACGACGTTGGGTCACTGTTGCTTGGTGATAACCAAGAGCAAGCTAACACCTTCCCAAGCACCTATGATGTGCTGGGTCGTCGTTACTTCCTCTCTGGTTCGTTCAGCTTCTAAGAGCCGCTTCGGTTCTAGAACGAACGATCCGTCGTAGGACGGACGTTACAAAGATAAGGGCGGTGGGCTTCGGTCTGCCGCCCTCTTCTTTTGTCCGTGGACGATCCGCGCGCGCGGCAAGCGCAAAGGAGGGCGCGCACAAAAGATACGCGCGGACGCAAACGCGCAGGCACAAACAAACGCGGCCTCCAACGCGACCTCAGGCCAGAAAATTATCGATTATCGGTCCAGCACAGCCATTCGCGACCCGATCGCCTCGCGCTGCTTGAAAGCGCCTGCAATCAGGTTTGGTAGTAAGGCTATCAGGCGAGCGTAAAGGTCAGGAAATCGGCAAAGGCGCGGCCTTCAGGTTCCGTTACCTCAGTAACATCGCCCACCGTAAAGCCAGCCTCTTGCATCGCCCCATTCAAGCTATCGCGGGCATCGGCTGTCTTGCAGGCTCCCGCGAGCGAATTGATCCGGCCAACTTCATTGCCCGCTTGCTCGGCAATCGCATCAAGTGTGCCGACGATGCTCTGCGCACCAGCCTTCGCGCCCATCATCAAAGTCCGCCGCACAGCTTCCGGTATTTCCCAAGCCGCAGAGCCTTGGCCGAATTTTCGCTCGCCTTCCGCTGCGACTTTCGTCGCTGCCTTTGTTGCGGCGCTAACAGCCTTAAACGGGCCGCCCTTGGCTTGCATTCCCGCAGTGAGTTTTGCCTTGGTCTTGGACAGCAATTTCACCTTGCTCAACACCCATTCGATTTGAGCCTTACGCTCCATATTATGCGCCAGAATAGGCCCGTCGCCGCGATGGACCATGATGCCCACTTGTCCGCCGCTGCGCAAAATCCGCGCAATTTCTGCTGAGGTCGCGGATACATCGCCATATTCAAAGCCAAATTGGCTGGTGACCGCATCAAAGCTGTCCGCATCAAACGGCAGGGCCTCCATCGCGGTGCCAGCGTGAACTGTGATGCCTTGCGGGGATGGTGGCAGCTGCGGGGCAAGATCGGTTCCGGTAAGGGTGAAGTCCGGCTTCATCTGCTGGATCCAGCGAAGCACACGCGCATCGCCTGTCGCAAGGTCGAGGAGCGCGCTTCTGTCATCTAGGCCTCCGACAAAAGCGGCCCAAGCGCTTGCTTGAGCCTTCTCAATCGCGTGCCACCGCGCTGGCAGACAGCCGCCGCCTTCGGCAGCCCCGCCTTGATTGGCGCGGGCATTGCGGGCCCAAAAGTCGCTCCATGCTGGATCACCCTTTGTGGGCGAGTTTTGCGTTGGGCTTGATGCGCTCTCATTGCTCATGCCGACCGCCTTGCCACGGGAACAGCATCGAAGGCCACCGTCATTCGCTCTGCATCCCCAAATGGCCGAGTGCCGTGGTAAAGCGTGCTCGGAAACAGAGCGAGTGTGCCCGGCATTGGCGCAATCATAGTGAGCGGGGGCAGGTCGAGGCCCAGATCAGGCGGCGGGCGACCGATCTCTAGCCAGCCGCGGTGGTCGCCGGTTTGGGCATCATCCTCGCTATCATTGGGTGCGACCAGATAAAGCGCAGAGGAAA
>CAZTFZ010000129.1:0-5374 GCA_964613105.1 uncultured Porphyrobacter sp.
TGCTCGCGACGGTGCTGAGCCAAGCCAAGGGCGAGCGCAATTATGCCGTCGAAGGCTCGGTCTTTGTCGCTGGCAGCCTCGTGCAATGGCTGCGCGATAGTCTGGGCCTCATTGAAAGCGCGGGCGAGACAGAGGCGCTTGCTGCATCGCTTGAGCATTCTGCGGGCGTGGTCATTGTGCCGGCATTGTCTGGCCTTGGCGCGCCGCATTGGTTGCCCGATGCGCGGGGGGTGATAACCGGCCTAAGCTTTGCCAGCGGCAAGGCCGAGATCGCTCGGGCAGCGCTGGAGGCAATGGCGCATCAAACGCATGATTTGGCAGCTGCCTTTGCCAAAGATGGGGCGAAGTGGGGCAAGCTCAAAATTGACGGGGGGATGAGCGCCAATGACTGGATGGCGCAGGATCTTGCCAATATTCTTGAGCTCGAGGTTGAACGGCCTGAGTTTGTTGAAACAACGGCTTTGGGCGCAGCGATCTGCGCAGCGGTTGGGGCTGGGCTCTATCCAAGCCTTAAAGACGCCTATGAGGCGATGGGCGGGAAAAGGCATATGTTCGCGCCAGATATGACCTCGGACATTCGCGAGGCTAGGCTGGCAGGCTGGCGAAAGGCTTTGGCGGCTGTTTAAGGGCGCTACTCAACCACCGGAGCTTTGCGAGAGGCGTTAAGAGCCGAATGCCGCCTTTAGGTTTGAGCGCATTCCATGAACCGCGCTTGCATTCTCATCAGCGCCATTCTCGCGCCAATCAGCATCAAGCCGAGCCACGCGTTCATACAGCTCTTCGCTTTCGCCGATGAGCGCGCGGGTCTCTGGCAAAAGATGTTCAAGCTGTTCAGGATCAGACGGGCGCTCATCAGCCAAAGCGCCATGACGGCGCATTTGGTTGCGTGACAATTCGCCTTCCAAATAGGCGCGTTGATTGAGGAGCCATGCCAGCACATGCATGACGCGGGTTGTGGTGCGCAGGCCTTCGATCGAAAGCGCAATCCGCATATCGTCAATGCCGGAATGGTGTTCTGATGCTGCGCCAAGGTCGAACACTGCGCGCACCTCGTCAGCCAATAGGAGCGTATGCTCGTAAAGTTCTTCGATGATCGAGCGGGTTATTGTGCCTTCGCGTGTCATGGCCGCTTAGCTAGAGGGTGATCTCGCTATTTTCTAGCCAAACGCTTAGGCTTGTCCCGCATTGCAACGCAATCCATTAAAAAACCCCGCAAAACTTGGTTTCCATGGGGTTAAGATAGCGCTTTTTGGTGATTAAGGGCCGGTTTAGACGCGGTTTAGGCCCGATTAGCGCCCACTTAAGACCCAGTTTAGGCGATAATATCGGGCACAAGATTGTCTTCGATCAGCGCGATTTGATCACGAATGCGCAATTTGCGCTTTTTCAAACGCGCGATTTGCAATTGGTCAACAAAACCATTTTGCGCGCCAGCATCGCTCAGGGCTGTGATGGCGGCATCAAGATCGCGATGCTCAATCCGAAAGGCTTCAAGCCGCTTTTTGAGCTCTTGTTCTGTCACACATGCTACCTTGAAAAAAACTCCAACCCTCAATCGTCATAAATTCAGGAGGGCTGCTTGCCGTGCCTATAGCGAGAAATGTATAAATCAACGATAATGGATCAATTGACCCTTCGCAAAAAGCGCCAGTTGTGGTTTTATATGCTCATCGCGGTTCGTCCGCAGTGGCGAGTCGCTGACCATCATCGGTTGGCCTAAACCTTATGCAGTGTTTGGCGCGGCCTTCCGATAACATCAGGAGGACGTTTTTGTGCACATGCAATCCACCCATCTTGAGGCTCTCGAAACAAAGCACGCTGGCTTGGAAGCGCGATTGCGCGAAGAGATGGCGCGGCCCGCCCCCGATGATGATGTGGTTCGCAAGTTGAAGCGGCGCAAACTCCTCATCAAGGAAGAGCTCGCCGCGATTTAACGCGAGCTTGTTTGCCTGGCTGCTTCCTAATCTGCTGGCCAAATTGCTGGTAGAATGGCTTTGGCGCAAGTTTTTTGCGAAAAGCGCACCTTCCGCAAATCCAACCATCTGCTATAGGCGCTCACCATGAGTGCAGCAGCCAGCGCCAGACAAATCCTAACCGACCTGCATGAGATTATGGCAGCGCGCAGCTATGCGCAGCAAAAACTTGATCAGGTTGTGCAGATTATTGGCAGCAGTCTCGATAGCGAGGTCTGCTCGATCTACTTGCTACGCGATGGCGAGTTGGAACTGTTCGCCACCGAAGGGCTGAACCCGGGCGCGGTTCACGTGACCCGCATGGGCATTGGCGAAGGCCTAACCGGCATGATCGCAAAGCGCATGGAAATGCTCAATTTGGCTGAGGCCAAAGCGCATCCCGACTTTCTCTATCGCCCCGAAACAGGCGAGGAAAAATTCCATTCTTTTGCCGGTGTACCCATTGTCTATCGCGAGCGGGCGGTGGGCGTTTTGTGCGTCCAGCATGTAGATCCGCGCCGGTATGAAGACATCGAGATCGAAGCGCTTCAAACCACCGCCATGGTGTTGTCCGAACTGATTGCGCACCACCAGCTCGTTGATGGCGAGGATGCGGTCGGTCTGGGCGCAATCGATAGCGGGCCGCTGATGATCGGCGGGCTAACCCTGGTCAAAGGCTTGGCGCGCGGCAAAGCGGTGTTCCACCAACCGAGGGTCGAAATTGCTCATGTCATGGCCGATGACATCGAGGCGGAGCGCACGCGCGTTTATCGAGCCTTTGACAAGATGCGCGAACAGATCGACGCCATGGCGACCCAGGTTGAATTTGGCAAAGGCGGCGAGCATGATGAGGTGCTCCAAACCTACAAAATGTTCGCTTATGACGAGGGTTGGTCACGGCGGATCAACGCTGCGATTGATGATGGCCTCACAGCAGAAGCAGCGATTGAACGAGTGCAACAGCGCACGCGAATGCGGATGCGCGAAATTGACGATCCATTGTTGGCAGACCGGATGCATGATCTGGAGGATTTGTCGAACAGGCTCTTGCGGATCGTCTCTGGCACTTTGGGCACTGCCGCAACACAGGGCTTGCGCGAGGATACGATCCTTTTGGCGCGCAATTTGGGGCCCGCAGAATTGCTCGAATATGATCGGCGGCGCTTGAAAGGCGTGGTTCTAGAAGAAGGTTCGCTCACAGCCCATGTTGTGATCGTTGCGCGCGCAATGGGCATTCCTGTGATTGGCCGCACACCGGGTGTTTTGCGCCAAGTTACAGAGAATGACGAAGTGCTGCTCGACGCTGAAAAGGCGACGGTGACGCTGCGCCCCAATCAGAGCATGCTCGATGTGTTCGAGGCGCGCTTTACCAAAAGCCGCGAACGCGCTGCCGCTTATGCCGATATGCGCGATGTTGAACCGCGCACCAAATGCGGCTCGCGGATCGAAGTGATGATGAACGCAGGGCTGCGCGATGATATTGGCGCTTTGCAGCTCACCGGTGCTGATGGGATTGGCTTGTTCCGAACCGAGTTCCAATTTCTGGTCTCATCGACCCTTCCTCAGCGCGAGCGTCAGACAAAGCTATATCGGGACGTGCTTGATGCAGCTGGCGACAAGCCAGTGATTTTCCGCACGGTCGATATTGGCGGCGATAAGGGCGTGCCCTACCTCAATTCCACTTCGCTAGAGCAAGAAGAAAATCCTGCGCTGGGCTGGCGGGCCTTGCGGCTTGCTTTGGAGCGCGAAGGTCTGCTGAAAGTGCAAGCGCGCGCTTTGCTAGAGGCAGCGGCTGGCCGAACGCTCAATGTGATGTTCCCAATGGTTAGCGAACCGTGGGAGTTTGACGCAGCGAAAGATGTTTTTGAACAGCAAGTCGCTTATCTGCAAAAGCGGCGCAAACAATTGCCTATGAACATTCGCTATGGCGCAATGCTCGAAGTGCCAGCGCTGGTCGAAGTGCTCGAACAAATGACACAGCGGCTTTCATTCCTGTCGGTCGGCACGAATGATCTCACTCAATTCCTCTTCGCAGCAGACCGCGCCAATCCCAAGCTGGCAGCGCGCTATGATTGGCTCAGCCCCGCAATCTTACGCTTTTTGAGCCGTATCATTAAAGGCGTCGAGGGCAGCGGCGTTGACGTTGGCGTTTGCGGCGAGATGGGCGGATTGCGCCTAGAGGCTCTTGCGCTGCTCGGCATTGGCTATCGGCGGTTGTCGATCACGCCAGCGGCGATTGGCCCGATTAAAGAGCTGATTTGTCAGGTCGATTTGGAAGAAATCACTGCAGCAATGGATGGTTGGTTGGCGCAGCCGCCCGCCAATATGCGCGAAGCTGTTAAGCAATGGGCAAGCGAACGCGGAATAGACACCGACTAAATGATGGGCTCCCCCCACCTTGGCGAAACAGGCGGCCACGCCTCTTTTCTCTCGGGTTTGTCTGTCATTTCGTAGGAAGTCGCTTGACAGTGAGGGCAAACCATCATTTGCTGCGCGTCATTGCTTCTGGGGTGTTGAGGCGCAATTTGGCTCGGGGATCGCATGGCCGATGAAATGACAGATGCTGGTGTGAAAGCGCCGTTTTTACACGCAGGTGAGCGGCTGCGCGCGGCGCGGGTCGCAAAAGAGCTGGACCTCACTCAAGTCGCTGCAGAAACCCGCATCCCTCAAAGGCATTTGGTAACAATCGAGCAGGGTGATTTCGCAAGCCTGCCCTCGCGCACTTATGCGATTGGCTTTGCCCGCACCTACGCTCGGATGGTGGGCGAGAAGCCTGATGAGATCGTGGCGATGGTCCGCGAGGAATTGGGCGATTCCAGCGGCCGTTCCGAGACTGCGATGCGAGAGACGTTTGATCCGGGCGACCCGGCGCGCGTGCCCTCATCAAGGCTGGCATGGGCAGGCGGTTTTGCAGCGCTGCTTTTGTTGGTCGGCGGATTTGTATTTTATCAAACCTATTTCTCGCCCGGCAGCGGCCCGTCATCATTGATTGGCCCGAGCGACGACATTGCTGAAGCCAGCGCGGACGATGTGCAGGGCATCGCCGACGATGCACCTTCTCAAGCCGCGATCGACGCCAATGCAGCTGTGACCTTTACCAGCGAAGAAGACGGCACTTGGGTTAAGTTTTACGATGCAGCCGGAGAGCGCTTGTTCGAGGCGCAGATGAATGCAGGCGATAGCTACACAATCCCCTCAACCGCGGTGGGACCGCAGGTTTGGACTGGTCGGCCCTATGCTTTGGCGATCACGATTGGCGGCAAAGAAGTGCCCAAATTGTCGCTCGTGGATGAAGTCATCAAGGATGTGCCTGTTACGGCAGAGGCTTTGGCCGCCCGCCCTCCTGTTCCGGCAGCTGTAGCGCCACCAGCAGCAGCGCCTGCGCCTGTTGCGTCTGGCGCTGGGCCAGTTCCGGCAGCGCC
>CAZTFZ010000130.1:0-5368 GCA_964613105.1 uncultured Porphyrobacter sp.
GTTCAGGCCATAAGATCGGTCGCGCTAGCTTGTGCATTGCGCGTTTTGGTCATTTGAGGGTCAGTGTCGCTCGCTCGCGCGTCTGCCGCGTGGGCAGGCTCATCATCGTGCGCTGCTAGGCTGGTTTGATTGTCGAAGCCGCGTTCGCCGCCGCGAGGTTGGCCAAAGCCGGGATTTTGCCCACCCGTTTGGTTTTGCGCTTGCCCACTCGATTGCCCACTCGATTGGTCGTTAGAGCGAGATCCAGCGGATTGTCCTTCTGACCCAGCGGCGATGCTGCGTTCTGCTAAGGCCGCTTGGGCTGCAGGTGCAAAGCCTGGGTCGCGGCTCGATAGAAGAGCGCGCAAATCGCCTTCGCGGCGTTCCAGCCCCAGCGAAACAGTGCCAAAGTCGGCATGGCGCAATTGCATGTCGCCCCGCGCCGCTCGGCCGTTTTCACGGGCTTCTGAAAGGGTGTTGATGAGGCTTTCCAGCTTGCGATCAATGCTGGTTTCGACAGCGGCATCCGGCATTGTCGCTTGCGTTGCGGTGGCCGTAATCGGCGAGGCTGAGGCCAAGGGCGCCGGGTTGGCTGGGGCGCTTGCTTGCTGGAAAAGGCTTTGCGTCTGTGCGCTTTGGCTCAACACTGAGCCGTCGGTGCGCGATGAGCTGGAGCTTGCAGCAAACTCACTTCGAGCAAGCCGCTGGGCGGCCTCATCCCATTCTTCGCGAACAGTCGAAAGGTCTGGCAAAGGATTACGCTTGGGCGATGGATTGCGCGGCAATGCCTCCTGATTGTCAGAACCGTTCTGCGCGTTAGCGCTTCCGACATCGCTGCCTTTGGCTACAATTGCACCCTCGAAACGGGGCAATCCCGCCGCGTCTACCTGCGGCAAGGTTTTGCCGTCTAGGGCGGCAAGAGACGCTGCGTTCGGCAATATGTTGCCGCGCGATACTGGCTCGTCATCTTGCGGTTGATTGGCGCTTAGGTGACCGCCGTTCTTTTGCTTTAAGCTCGCGGCGGCGGCGTTTAATGCCGCTTTCTGATCTGCGAGAACCTCTGGCGCATCACTGGCCCCAGCTTTTGCTTCAGGGTTCGCGCGGTTACCGGCATTCGCTGGTAAACTGTCGATCAATTCCGGAGGAGCAAGGTGAGCGCTGTCTGAGCCCTTTGCATCAGATATCTGGGCATGGAGCAGCGCGCCGCTGTCATCGGCCCCCTCGATCTGTGTCGGGATCTGGGGTGGGAGCAGAGATGGGACGGTTTGGTTTTGACCGTCAGAAAAAGAGGAGAGATCGGTGTTCACCCCAAACTGTCTAGCGAGGCCAGATGGTGCGGCGATATTCGTATTGAACCCTAAGGTATTCCTATCGGGTAAAACCGCGTTTTTTGCTGGGAATTGCTCTGCAATATCTGCGTCGAGGAGCGAGCTGTTTGGCGAGGTTCCAGCGTCAATTGAGCCTTTGCTTATGCGAGCCTTAGACACAGCTAGGCCCGTGGCGAAGAGAGCATCCTTGGCCTCTTGCGCAAGCGAGGCGAATTGGATCGAGGTGGCCGCTGGATTATCCTGCCCAATCGCAGTTAGCCTAGCATCAGATGCGGCTGGACTTTCCGACAGGATTTGCAGGCCATTGGCAGGGTTTTGCGGGGGAGCGGCTGCATTCGCCGCGCCCAATGCAGGCGCGCTCAATGCGGGCGGATTTGCCGCAGGTTTGGCCGCAATTATCAACGCGGGATGTGACGCTTGCGCGGATGCTACCGAATTCACCTTCGCCAAAATTGTCACGATCGCTTCACCTTTTTATCTCTGAGCGCTGCTGCACCTTTGCTCTTGGCCGAGCGTTGCAAATCGCGTGCCAAATCCTCGCTCGTTAAACTGCGGTGCGCTTTCTTTCGGGGAGACGGCTGAGCTTGCGAAAGGCGCTCAACCTCCAGCGCTTCTTGGCCGCGCATTTCGGTATCAAGCGCATCGCTTGTTTTATCGAGCTTTTGCTGCGCTTGAGAGAGGTTCGAAGAGGCCGCTTGCGACCTTTTGGTGGCGGTATCTTCCATCTTTTTGGCAGAGCTTGAAACTGCAAGCAGTTCGGTCTGAAATTGTGCCAATACGGCCAGCTCATCAGCAGAATTGGGGCCTCCATCAGGGCAAGCAGAAACCTGGTATTGCGCCGCCAATTCGAATGCGCGCTTCGTTAGGCCGCTGAGCCTTTCTTGCTCGCTGCGCGCAAAGGCCAGTTCGTTTAAGGCTTGGCGCTGCTCGACCTTGCGCACCCTTTTTTGGCGAAGCAGGCTTTTGAGACGCTTGCTAGAATGCGTGTTAAGCGTGGTCTTATTGGGCATGGCTAAACTCTGCGACTAGATGCGCAATCGATTGGGGCAGGGCGCAAAATTCATCCGACGCTTGCTGAAGAAAAGCATCGATTTGCGGCTTCATCCGCATTGCTGTGTCGAGCGCAGGATCAGCGCCTTCGCGATAAGCGCCCATCAAAACCAGATCGCGGTTCTCCTGATAGGCTGAGACCCATGCGCGCAATTGCCGTGCGGCAAGGTTGTGGTCGCGGCCAGCCAGATCGTGCATCACCCGGCTCAAAGAGGCGGGAACGTCAATCGCAGGATAGTGGCCCGCTTGCGCAAGCTCGCGCGAAAGCACGATATGACCGTCAAAAATGGCCCGCGCTGTATCGACCACCGGATCGTCTTGATTATCGCCATCCGCGAGAACAGAATAAATGCCAGTGACCGCGCCGCCGCTGCGAGCAGAATTGCCAGCGCGCTCTACCAGCCGCGTGATCGCCGAAAGAGCAGAGGGTGGATAGCCGCGAGCAGCGCCCGGTTCGCCCATCAGGAAACCGATCTCGCGGGCAGCATGGGCAACGCGCGTCAGGCTATCCATGATCAGCAAAACGCGTTTTCCGCGCGCTCTGTAATACTCAGCAATCGCTGAGGCCAATTGCGCGCCGCGCAGCCTTAAATTGGGCGCATGGTCGGCTGGAACAGCTACCAGCACCGTATTGTGAGCTTGCTTCCCGCGCATATGGCGACGGACAAAATCAGAGACCTCGCGCGCCCTTTCGCCGATTAAGGCGATCACCTTAATGTCAGCATCGGCCCCGCCAGCAATCATGTCGATTAGAACCGATTTGCCGACACCAGACCCAGCCATAATGCCCAGTCTTTGACCAACGCCCATGGTCGTGAGCGCATTTATGGCGCGCACACCGCAATCAAAGGGCTCTACGACACTGGAGCGTTCCAGCGCGCCTTCGCGTTCTCCGCCCAAGGGAAATGGCTCGGCGCATCGAGGGCGCTCGCCGCCATCAATCGGACGACCAGAACCGTCAATTGCGCGGCCCAGCAAAGCGTCACCGACCATGACTGTGCCAGCCGATCCAGTGGCTTGCACCAAGGCGCCTGGGCGAAGCATGACAGTATCGCCCAGCATCATCATCAGGCTATGGCCACTGCGGAAGCCGATGACTTCTGCTGAGCAATCGCCGCGTTCGTTCGAGCCCCCTTTATTGTCCAATTTGATCCGGCATATGGTGCCAATAGGGCAGTTGAGCCCGGATACTTCTATGAGGCCGCTGTCGCATGATAGAACAATGCCATAGCTGGCTGGTTCAAAGGCGATGTTAGCGCGGCTCATCCGCGAAAGCTCTTGGGTGGCAAGACGGATCATGACGTTGCTGACGCTGCCCTAAGCGCATCGGCAATCAGCCCATTCCATTGGTCTGGACCATCGGCCATCAATTGGCCGGGGCCTTCGAGCACAAGTGAACCGCGCGTCAGGCTGTCATCGGTGCAAATCTGCCACTCGTCCAAGACATAAGGAGCGATCAATTCTGCGTCATCAGAATGGATATGCAAGGAACAGTTCGCGGGAGCTTCACCGATTGCAGAGGCGAGCTTTTCGCAGCGCTTTTTCAGCATGGCTGGTTCGACCATTTGCGGTTCGATGACTTGAGCGCAGAGCGTTGCAACGGTTTCAGTCAAGTGATCGCAAAGGGCCTTGGCTGCTGCTTCGTCGAGTTTCTGGAAGGCGAGAGATAGGCTCGCGCGGGCCGAGTTGGCTTCACCTAGGTCGAGGTTGGCCGCCGCTCGCCCTTCGCTTTGACCTTGGGCTAAGCCTTGTGTGATGCCTTGCTTTAGCCCTTGCGCAAAACCAGCCTCATAGCCGCCCGTATTTCTGGCCGTTGTTGCAGCATCAATAGGTTGGGCTTGCGCGCCCGCTGTGTCCCAAGGCGCTGTGTCTTTAAACGATTGTTTTGCGCCCAAACCCGCGATCCATGCGGGCGCGTGAGCCGTGCCTATGCCTCCATTTGCAAAGGGGGAAGGCGACCAATTAGACGAAGTCGCCATCATCGCCTCCCAAAGATATTTCGCCATCATCGCGCAGCTTGCGGGCAATATCGACGATGTTGCCTTGGGCAGTATCGACATCGGATTTCTTGAGCTTGGGCAGCATTTCCATTTCGTCGCGAATGCCTTCGGCTGCGCGGCTCGACATGGCAGCAAAGAACACCGCTTGCTCGTCTTCCTTGATGCCTTTGAGAGCATTGACGAGATCGGTGTTTTCGACGTCACGAAGCAGACGGCCCATGTCTTTCGCATCGAGCACAAACAGCATTTCAAAAGTGAACATTTCCGCTTCGATTGCCTGCGACAATTCAGCGTCGCGGCTTTCGATATCGGGCATCACAGCCTCATTCACTTCTGCACCCGCTAGATTGATGAGATTGGCCGCATCGCGCGCGCCGCCCATTTCGAGCACTGCAGACCCAAAGCGTCCAGTTATCCGGCTGCGGAGCAATTGGTCGAGCATTTCAACAGCGTCGCTGCTGACTTCGCCGAGCCGCGCCACCCGCTCGACAACGGCAGACTGGGTCGCGCGTGGCAATTGTGCCAGAACTTGCGCTGCGCTTTCTGCCTCGATCATCAGCAAGAGGACTGCGATGACTTGCGGATGTTCTTCCTCGACCAAAGGCACAAGCGTTTCGGGAACGAGCCAGCGAGCGATTTCTACCGAGCGCGGGCCATTATCAGGCGCGATCCTTTGCATAAGGTTCGCGCTTTTCACCTCGCCAACCGCGCGCGTCAAAAGATTGCTGAGCTGGGCCTCGGGCGCTTTGGAGCCGAGCCGTTCGCTTTGGGCTTCTGCGATGAAGCCTGCGATGGCTTGCGCAATGCGCGGGGAATCGACCTCGCCCAATGCGACCATGGCCGTTCCGACTTTTTGCAATTCAGTGGGACCAAGCTCGCCCAAAAGGCTGGCAGCTTCGTCTTCGCCGAGCAGCATCACAAAGACGGCTGCCGCCTCTGTTGAAGTGAGGCTTGTTGTTTCGGAGGCAATATCGCTCATGCGGGATCGCCTGTTTGCGGACCGTTTTGCGG
>CAZTFZ010000131.1:0-5360 GCA_964613105.1 uncultured Porphyrobacter sp.
AAATCCCCGAGACCTAAATCCACGCGACCTAAAGCTCCGAGACCTAAATCCGCGAGAACGGAAACTGCGCTTGCCAAACCCGCGCGTTCCAAACTTTGAGTGAACGCCAAAGCCATTGCGAAATCCAAAACCGAACTTACGCGAATGCAAGAAGCGGTCCGAATAGACCGAACGGCGGTCATGGAAATGTTCGTGATCATGATCAACTTTAGCATCGCTTCGCCCGCGCTGCTCATCATGCGAATGGATGAAACGATTGCCGTCGCGGTCGATATGGACATGTTCATTGTCGCGCAGTTCCACCGTGCGACTGTCATCATTTTGCGACAGGTCGCCATTGCTTTGTGCAAGGGCAGGGCTTGCAGCAGCGGTCAATGCGGCTGCAACGAGGGCCATAGTAATTTTTTGCATTGTCTCATCCTTCCAGATTAGCGGCGTAATTGCCTAATGTCCCTCTGCTAATCTGTTCGCAGATCACCCTGCGTCGGTTACTGGATGGGAATAACAACAAGCTGTTCATGCAAGCGAAATCTGTGTCAATCAGGCGTGGCTGCGCCATCGCAAACAGCGCAATTGTGCTGGCATGATCGGCGGTTTTTAGAACGCTGCTTCTCGCTCAATTTGGGCGCGGCTTTTCTTTTCTGCTGTGGTTTTCAGCTGTCCGCACGCTGCATCAATATCGCGCCCACGCGGAGTTCTAACCGGCGCGCTAATGCCTGACGAAAAGACGATTTCGCTAAAGGTCTCGATCCGCTCTGGCGTTGAGCATTCATATTCAGAACCTGGCCAAGGATTGAACGGGATGAGATTGACCTTCGCCGGCAGATCAAACTGTTTGATTAAGCGAACCAGTTCATGCGCATCATTATCGCTGTCATTCTTATCTTTTAGCATGACATATTCAAATGTGATCCGCCGCGCGTTGGATGCGCCGGGATAATCCGCGCAAGCCTGAAGCAGTTCTTCAATGCCATATTTGCGATTGATCGGGACAATCTCGTCGCGAACTGGCTTGGTCACAGCATGAAGCGATACGGCAAGGTTTACGCCTATCTCTTCGCCGCAGCGTGCCATCATGGGCACAACGCCGCTGGTCGACAAAGTGATGCGCCGTTTTGACAAGGCTAGACCTTCGCCGTCCATTACCAAGGTCAGCGCATCGCGAACATTGTCGAAATTATAGAGCGGCTCGCCCATACCCATCATCACAATATTGGTGAGCAAGCGGCCATCAGCGCGATATTCGCTCTCGCTGGCTTCCTCTGCGATGTCCATTTTGCCTTTTGGCCATTCGCCCAAGGCGTCGCGCGCAAGCATGACTTGGCCAACGATTTCGCCGGGGGTCAGATTGCGCACAAGCCGCATCGTGCCCGTGTGGCAAAAGGTGCAATTGAGCGTGCATCCCACTTGGCTCGACACGCACAAGGTTCCGCGATCCGCATCGGGAATGAAGACCATCTCGTAATCATGGCCATCAGCCGTTTGGAGCAGCCATTTGCGCGTGCCATCATTGGAATGCTGAGCCTCGACCACTTCGGGGCGAGCGATAACAAAGCGCTCCTCCAGCCATGGCCGCATCGTTTTGGCAATGTCAGTCATCGCTTCAAAGCTGCTCGCGCCGCGATGATAGATCCAGTGATAGACCTGTTTAGAACGCAATTTGGCTTGTTTTTCGTCGAGGCCGGCTTCTGCAAATAGAGCGCGAATATCGGATTTGGGCAGGCCCATAAGGTCAATACGGCCATCTTCGCGTGGCGTAATATCGCGCGCAACCGGCACAGGATCGTTTGTTCCAGGGATTGTCATAAGAGGGGTTTGGGTCATCAGGCCAGCGCCTATAGGGGCGCAGTGTGATTTTGACCAGTCTTAGCTAGAGAGCAGGCCAGAGTGTTAGGCGAGAGCCAAGAGAGACTAACCGCGTTTTGCGCAGGCCACTGTGGCGGCATCCATGGCCGTTGCCGCGCCAGCGAGATCATAGCTATTAGAAAAACGCCGCCCCCTCGCATCGACTGCGCGGATGGTCATGGATTTGGCTGAGCGCATCCGAGCAACAATGCTAGCATCCATCCGCTTATCCTCGGCCCAAGCATCGCCGCCGCGCCCGATCAGGCGAAAACTCTCTGACCCCAGAGTGAGGGTGATGCGCGGGGTCTTGGCAAGCTTGCGCGACAAGCGGAAATGCACCTGACCGCGCACCTTTCGCCCGGGCCAAGTGGAGATCGCCGCATAGGGCTGGTAATCGCGCTGAAGGCGGCTAGGGGCCGCTTCTGCGATAGCATAGCAGCGGGTGGGGGAGGCGTCGCGAAACACCGCCCAATCCGCAAAAATCCCAAGGCTGTCTTTGGCCGTCAGCGGCGCGGCAAGGCCAGCAATTGTTACTAGCCCTGATGCTATAAGAAACGAGGAAACCCTTCGCTTCATGCGCTTACCTGAGGAATTCATGCGCCATGCGCGCTCTGCCAAACTCAGCGCGCTCTGGGTTTAGATGCTCGTAAACAGCTGCGTTCTCGATGACACGCGCAACGTAATTCTTGGTCTCAAAGAACGGTATGCGCTCGATCCATTCAACCCATGAAATCGCACCTGTGCGAGGGTCGCCATTGGCACGTAGCCATTTGTTCACATTGCCCGGACCAGCGTTATAGGCTGCAAAGGCAAGCGGATAGCTACCATTATAGCGCGAAACGAGCCGTTCAATGTGGTTGCTGCCAAGCTGCACATTATATTGCGGATCATCAATCAATCGCGAGGTTGCATAACTGAGGCCAGCAAAGCGAGCCTCTTCGCGTGCAGTTGACGGGATCAATTGCATCAATCCGCGTGCACCAGCGTGGCTGATCGCATTTTGCGCAAACTGGCTTTCTTGACGGGTGATGGCATGGGTTAAGGTGAAATTGGTACCGGCAGGAATTGGCAGGACAGGAAAGCCTTGCACAACAAATTGGTTCAGCCCGTCTGCACCTGCCGCCTCTGCGACATTAACCGACAAATCCCGCCGACCAATTTCGCGGGCGAGGCCAGCGACCAGCTCATGCTCTTGCGGGGTATCGGCAGAGCGAGAAATTGCGCGGTAGAATTGAATGCCAGTACGCCATGGCGCACCGCGAGCGACATAGCGAACCGCCATTGTCAGCGGTTGATTGTTGAAGGCATCGCGCGCTTCTGGTGCGATTTCTTGAGCTACAAGATTTGCCTTCAATTCGGGCATCGGGCGGCCCAATTCGTTCAAGGAAAGCTGCCCGTAAAAGCGGTCTGGATAAGCAGCGGCTAGCTCGAAATACCGGTTTGCTTCGGTGCTATTGCCAGCGCTCTTTGCTGCTCTGCCTGCCCAATAGAACCCTTTGGAACGGGTTTGCGGGGTTTGAGCTGCTGCTCCGTAGCGGTAGAACAAAGGCGCTGCGCTGTTGCCATTGCCAAGCCGCCAAAGCGCATTCGTGCCGCCCATCCACATCAGCGTGGTGTAATCGTCGCGCAGCCTGAAAGATTTGGTGCTTACATCCTCGCCCGGCTCGAAAAGATCGTCCACTTTCGAGGCGATGGTTATGGTTGTTCTTGCATCAGCCGCCTTGGCTGCGCGCAAAATCTCGCCAACCATGACTTCTTGGTTGAGGGCTGGCTTGGTGAAATTGGGACGCGTTGCAAGCAGGTTGATCGAACGCGAAATCTGACGCTTCACACGGTAGTGGCGCGCAAGATTGTAGACATAGCCCGGATCGCTGAGCGCGCCTGCTGGCACGGTAAGGCCCGCTTGCGAGGGTGTTTCCCCCTGTATCAGTGCGAGCCTTGCCATCGCTAAGTCGCGTGTAGCGGGCGTTGCTCTCACAATTTGCCGCGTCGCGCCTGCAACATCGCGCTGCCACAAAAGAGCGTTCATCCGCGCATCGTGGTCTTCCGGCGTCATTTGCGGTCCAAACTGGCCAAGCAAATATGCTTCGGAGGTGCCGCTCATCGTGCCGCCACGCCATGCATCGCGGGCCACTTCGAAGGCTTCTTCGCGGCGCATACTCGACAAGGCCAGCGCATAGCGCGCCTTTGCCGCATTGGTGATCGGCGGGTTCTTGTCAAAGAACGCCACAAGAGTTTGAGCGCTGATTGCTTCGTTCTCGAGCGCGGCTTCTGCCCGCCGCTGGATCGTGCTTTCGAGCGGATAATCAGGGTAGGTGATTACGAAGCTGGCGTAATCGTTGAAGCTTAGTCCTTTTGTGCTGCGCAGGTAATTCCAGCGCTCCACGGATCGCGCAATAGAGGCATTGTCGCTCGCTGGCGTGCCAAAGCTCTGCTCGAAATTTTGTGAGGTGGCAGCTGCTGCCACAGGCGCAGCAGAAGCGGCAGCCTCTGTAGCGCTGGCGCCAGCGGGTGCTGCCAAAGCCATGCTACTGACACTAAGGCCCAATGCGCTGAGCGACAGAGCGCTCAGCTTAATTGCTCTGGGTTCGGCGGTTTTGGCAAAAATGGATGGACGGATTGGGGGGGATTTAAAAGCCATGCTGGACATAGTGCCTAGCTGCTCCTTATCAGGCGGTGAATGACAAACTCGTGAGCCAGCCTATAGCGAGGCTTTGCGACACAATAAATGCAGGATTTGTGCTTACATGTTCAAAGGTTCGATACCAGCGCTGATTACGCCCTTCAAAGCGGGTGAATTTGACGAGGCGGCTTTTCGCACGCTTGTCGATTGGCAGATTGAGAACGGCTCCAAAGCGCTTGTCCCTTGCGGCACAACGGGCGAGGCTTCGACGCTTTCTAACGCAGAGCATCATCGCGTGATCGAAATTTGCGTCGAGCAAGCAGGAGGGCGCGTGCCCGTGATTGCAGGCTGCGGCTCCAATGATACGCAAAACGCTTTGCTGCATATGCAGTTCTCCAAAAAGGCTGGGGCAGCCGCTGCGTTATGTGTTGCGCCTTATTACAACCGGCCCAGCCAAGCGGGGCTCGTTGCGCATTTCAGCCATTTGGCGAAGAATTGCGCTCTGCCCATCGTGCTGTACAATGTACCAGGGCGCACAGTAACCGATATTGCGCCTGAGACCACGATTGAGCTTGCGAACGCTTTTCCCGACCAAATTATTGCCATTAAAGATGCAAGCGAGGATTTGTCGCGCGTCGCCGATCACCGTATGGGCATTGGCAAAGAGTTTTGCCAGCTGTCGGGAAATGATGAACTTGCCCTGCCATTCAATGCGGCGGGCGGGAAGGGCTGTATCTCTGTTACCGCCAATGTCGCACCGGCTTTATGCGCTGCCTTTCAGCAAGCCTGCGCAGACAATGATCTGGTAGAAGCGCGCAGGCTCAATGATCAGCTATATCCGCTGCATTACGCAATGTTTGGCGATAGCTCGCCGGGCCCGGTCAAATATGCG
>CAZTFZ010000132.1:0-3782 GCA_964613105.1 uncultured Porphyrobacter sp.
CTGCTGAAGCTGCTCCTGCTGAAGGTCGGGGCCCAGGTGGCGGGCGCGGACGCGGCGGCAAAGGCGGCAATAACCGTGAGGGCGGTGGCCGTGGTCGTGGACGTGGCCGTGATGGCAATCGTGGTCGGCGCGAAGAAGAAGATGATGGCATCATCGAGAAGCTCGTGCACATCAACCGCGTCTCTAAGACCGTTAAGGGCGGTAAGCGCTTTGGTTTTGCTGCATTGATGGTTGTTGGCGATGGTTCGGGCCGCGTAGGCTTTGGCCACGGCAAGGCTCGCGAAGTTCCAGAGGCAATCAGCAAGGCAACTGCTGCTGCACGCAAGAAAATGGTTCGCGTTCCTTTGAAAGAAGGCCGCACCTTGCACCATGACGCCAAGGGCCGTTTCGGCGCTGGCAAGGTGACAATCCGCACAGCGCCTGCGGGTACCGGCATCATTGCTGGTGGCCCAATGCGTGCCGTGTTTGAGAGCTTGGGTGTGGCTGACGTTGTGACCAAATCGGTCGGTTCGTCCAACCCATACAACATGATCCGCGCCACTTTTGACGCGCTCACCAATCAAACTTCGCCCAAATCTGTGGCTCAGCGTCGCGGCAAGAAAGTCGCCGATCTGCTTGGTCGCGGCGGGGCAAGTGAAGCCGAAGCGGAAGCCGATGCTGCCGCTGTAGTGGAGTAAGCCCTCATGGCTGCGAAAAAGACAATCAAGTTGAAGCAGATTGGTTCGCCAATCCGTCGTCCTGCCAACCAGCGCGCTATGCTGGTCGGATTGGGCCTCAACAAGATGCACAAGGTGGTCGAAATCCAAGACACTGCCGAAGTGCGTGGAACATTGACGAAACTGCCGCATCTGGTGGAAATCGTCGAATAGAGATTGGATCGCAGTGGGGCGGGCTTTGACCCGTTCCATCTGCAATTCAGCGCGAAGAAAAGCGAAAGCGAGTGCATTACAATGAAACTTAACGAACTCCGCGACAATGAAGGCGCCCGCAAGGGCCGCATGCGCAAAGGCCGGGGCATTGGCTCTGGCAAGGGTAAAACCGCTGCGCGCGGCCAAAAGGGTCAAAAGAGCCGTTCTGGCGTCGCAATTAAGGGCTTTGAAGGCGGCCAAATGCCGCTTCACATGCGCCTTCCTAAGCGCGGGTTTAACAACCCCTTTGGCAAGGATTTTGCCGAGGTAAACTTGGGGCTGGTGCAAAAATTCATCGATGCCAAGAAGCTCGACGCTAAGAAAACCGTCGACCACGCTGCGCTGCAAGCTGCCGGATTGGCACGCGGCGGCAAGGATGGCGTTCGTTTGCTCGGTAAGGGCGAATTGACCACCAAAGTTAGCTTTGTCGTTGCAGGCGCGTCTAAGGGCGCTGTTGCTGCGGTTGAGAAGGCTGGCGGCTCTGTCGAAGTTAAGGAACACAAGACCCCATCAAGCAAGCGCGCTGGCGAAGGCCAAGGCCGTCATGCTGGTGCTGGTAAAGCTGGTGCCGCTAAAGCCGGCGCTGATAAAGCTCCTGCAAAGAAAGCTCCTGCGAAAAAGGCTCCGGCCAAAAAAGCAGCTGCAAAGAAGGCTCCGGCTAAGAAACCAGCGGCTGATAAGGCCACAAAAGGCGAATAAGCCGCCTAAAAGCGCAAAAATGTTTAGGGGAGGGTTCGACATTCGCGTCGGCGCTCCCTATTTACCCAGTCCAAGCCGGTTTGGGTCGGCGTAGGTTTTGGGAACGATAGACAGATCATGGCTTCACGTGCCGATTCAATTGCTAGCAATCTGAGCCTTGCCAATTTTGGCAAAGCGACAGAGCTGAAACAACGCATCTGGTTTACGCTGGGCGCGCTCATCGTATTCCGCTTTTTGAGCTTTGTGCCTCTGCCCGGCGTTAATCCGGCAGCGCTGCAATTGCTAGCTGAGCAGACGCGCGGCGGCATTCTCGACATTTTCAACGTGTTCACAGGCGGTAGTCTGGAGCGGATGAGCCTCGTTGCTCTTGGCGTGATGCCTTACATTACCGCTTCGATTGTGGTGCAGCTTGCCTCGGCTCTGCACCCAACGCTTGCGGCGATGAAGAAAGAGGGCACCGTTGGACGGCAAAGGCTCAATCAATACACACGCTATGGCACAGTGTTCCTATGCACCATCCAAGGGTGGTTTATCGCAGCTGGGCTTGAAAGCTTTGGCGCGACCAGCGGCATTCAGGCCGTTGTGGACCCGGGCGTTACCTTCCGCATTGGTGCAGTGATCAGCCTAGTGGGCGGCACAATGCTGCTGCTCTGGCTGGGTGAGCAGATCACCAGCCGCGGCATTGGCAATGGCATATCGCTGATCATTATGGCCGGCATCGTCGCGCAATTCCCGACCTTTGCAGGCAATCTGTTTGAGGGCGGCCGCACAGGGTCGATCGCGCCGGGCATCATCATCGGCTTTATCGCTATGGTGGTTATCCTGATTTTGGTGATTTGCTTTGTCGAGCGGGCTCAGCGCCGCTTGCTGATCCAATATCCCAAGCGCGCCACGCAGAACGGTATGATGCAAGCAGACCGCTCGCATTTGCCGCTGAAGCTCAACACTGCGGGCGTTATCCCGCCCATCTTTGCTAGCTCGCTTTTGCTGCTGCCACTCACGATCACGCAGTTTGCGGGCAATTCGGTTGATACCGAAAGCACCAGCGGTTCGATCATCGTCACGCTCAACCAATATCTAGCGCACGGTCAGCCGATCTATATGGCGCTTTATGCGCTGGGCATCATCTTCTTCGCATTCTTCTACACTGCGGTTGTCTTCAACCCAGAAGAGACAGCGGAGAATTTGAAGAAGAACGGCGGCTTTATTCCAGGCATTCGTCCGGGCAAAAGGACCGAGGAATATCTCGACTATGTGCTGACGCGCATCACCGTCGTGGGCGCGATCTATCTGGCATTGGTCTGTGTGATCCCAGAGTATATGATCGCGCAAACAGGCATTCCGTTGTTCCTTGGCGGAACCAGCCTGCTGATTGTGGTCAATGTGACCGTGGATACCATCAGCCAAGTGCAATCGCATCTGTTGGCGCATCAATATGATGGGCTTATCAAGAAGGCGAAGCTCAAAGGGCGCAAGCGCTAAGTTCGAGCGTGAAAGCGCGAGAAGGCGCAAAATTGGGGGCAGAATTGGCAGTGAACATCATACTTCTTGGACCTCCGGGCGCTGGCAAAGGCACACAGGCTGGCAATCTTGAGAAACGCCACGGCATGTTGCAATTGTCTACCGGCGACATGCTGAGAGAGACGCGCAAGGCCGATACCGACCTTGGCCGCCAAGTTGCCGATGTGATGGATTCCGGCGCTCTGGTATCCGACGAGATTGTCTCTGCAATGATCGACGCGAAGCTTGCCTCTATGGATGATGCAACGGGCGCTATTTTTGACGGATACCCACGCACAGAGGCTCAAGCCCAATCGCTCGATGAAATCCTTGCGAAACATGGCCGCAATCTTGATCATGTGATTGAACTTGCGGTTGACGAAGACGCTTTGGTTGACCGGATTACGGGTCGTTTCACCTGCGCCAATTGCGGTGAGGGTTATCATGACCGGCACAAGCAGCCTGTGAAAGACGGCGTTTGCGACGCTTGCGGCTCTACCGATTTTAAGCGCCGCGCTGATGACACAGAGGAAACCGTGCGCACGCGGATGCAGGAATATCGCGGCAAGACGGCTCCGATCCTGCCCGGCTATGAGGCGCGTGGTATTGTTGCCCGCGTCGATGGCATGGATACGATTGATGCGGTCAGCGCCGCGCTCGATGCTATTCTAGGCT
>CAZTFZ010000132.1:3882-5354 GCA_964613105.1 uncultured Porphyrobacter sp.
GCGCTTCATAAGATTGCCGCAACAGGCAACACACCTAGGGGCCTCTTGATTCTTTCTTGGGCTAAAGTTAGCGTCATGACGGCCCGCCTGCTGCCTTATGGCTGGGCCTAGGAGAATGCGACGATGGCTTCTGTTTACGACCGACATGTGGATCTCAGCCAATTCATGGAAGGCGTGAAAAAGCGCAATCCGGGCCAGACCGAATTTATTCAAGCAGTTCAAGAGGTCGCTCAGGATATTTACGAATTTATCGAGGACAAAGAAGAGTATCACGAGGCGCAGATTTTGCGCCGCATTGCTGAGCCTGATCGAGTGATCTCGTTTCGCGTGTGCTGGGAAGATGACAATCACAACATCCGCGTTCAGCGCGGGTTTCGGGTCCAGAACAACAACGCTATCGGGCCTTACAAAGGCGGGGTGCGGTTCCACCCAAGCGTGACCGAAAGCGTGCTCAAATTCCTAGCTTTTGAGCAGACCTTCAAAAACTCCCTCACTGGCCTGCCAATGGGCGGCGGCAAGGGCGGGGCAAACTTTAACCCGCGCGGCAAATCGGACGCAGAAGTCATGCGGTTTTGCCAGAGCTTTATGACCGAACTCTACCGCCATATCGGCCCTGATACCGATGTGCCAGCAGGCGATATTGGCGTTGGCGGGCGCGAGATCGGCTATATGTTTGGCCAGTATAAGCGCATTACCAATCGCTGGGAGGGTGTGCTGACGGGCAAGGGTCAGGAATATGGCGGCTCGCAAATGCGGCCAGAGGCGACCGGCTATGGCGCGGTCTATTTCCTGCGCAATATGCTGAAACATCAAGGCCAAGATGTTGAGGGCAAGACGGCGGTTATCTCTGGCTCTGGCAATGTCGCAACTCATGCTGCTGAAATGATCGTGCAGCTTGGCGGCAAGGTGCTGACCATGTCAGACAGCGGCGGCTTTATCCATGATCCTGAGGGGATGACTCAGGAAAAGATCGACTGGGTGAAGGAGCTTAAGACGGTGCGTCGCGGCAGGATCAGCGAATATGCGGACGAGTTTAAAGGCGCAACTTTCCACGAGGGCAAGCGCCCTTGGGATGTGGCCTGCAATCTGGCTCTGCCCTGCGCGACCCAGAACGAATTGAACGAGGATGAGGCCAAATCGCTCGTCAAAAACGGCGTTGAAGGCGTTAGCGAGGGGGCCAATATGCCCACCACTTTGAACGGGGTGAAGGTCTTTCACGATGCCAAGATCATGTATGGCCCGGGCAAAGCGGCCAATGCTGGCGGCGTTGCAGTGTCGGGCCTTGAGATGAGCCAGAATGCAGAGCGGATCAGTTGGAACCAAGAGAGGCTTGGCGATATGCTGACCGATCTGATGGAAGGCATCCACGGCAAATGCGTCGAATATGGCGAGACCTCTGCCAAGGCGGGGTCTGGAAGCTATGTCGATTATGTGAAGGGTGCGAATATCGCTGGCTTTAAGAAAGTCGCCGA
>CAZTFZ010000133.1:0-5342 GCA_964613105.1 uncultured Porphyrobacter sp.
GCGTCACGCTCAATTGGGCATTGGCATAGTCAAACTCAAACACGGCATTGGCGCAGGTTCTGCGGCGTATTCCCGCGGCAAGCTCTTGCACTGGTAGGCCAGCATCGCGGGCAGCGCGGCCAATCACCTCTGCGATAAGCGCGCCCGCAGGCCAAGCCGCTAAAGTGCGTGTGCGGCCATGTTGCCATGATGCGACTGTGCCATCATCGGCGATCAGCTCTGCCACAGCGCCGCTTTGCCCAGAGGGCTCAAAATGGTCGAGCCACCCGGCGATTTCCCAGCCAGCTTTGCTTGCGTGAACAAGGCCGGGACGCAGAGTTTCGCTCAGCGTGATCCGCCCGCCTGCAAGCCGTGCCAAGCTATCAGGCGGCAGAGTATCAGGGATTGTAAAATCAGTGTCGCGGCTGCCCGTGCGCGGGCCGATTATGATTTGCCCCTCAAACCGCTCCAACGCTTGCGCTAAGCCTTCAGGCACAATCGGCAGGCAGGGGATTGCCACCAGACTATAGCCTTCAAGCTCCCCTTCTTTCGCAAGCTGAGGGGAGAGAATATCGACGTTGAGGCCGAGTTTGCGCAAGGCCTCGTAAGTGCGAAATGCGGCCCATAATGCGCTGCATCCTTGGCCTTGAGGCTGGATTTGCGTGATCCACTCGCTGTCATAGCTGAAGACTATTGCGGCGTGTTTTGGCACTTTATTGCCAGCTCCAACATCGCCCAATTCCGCAATCATATCGGCAGCTTCGCGGGCCTCTGCCAAAGCTGGCGCAGCCTCGCCATCGGTTCGCAAAAGCCCGGCGTGCATTTGCTCTTGGCCTCGCGGATTTTGCCGCCAGCGAAAATAGCACAGCATTTCTGCCCCATGCGCCAAGGCTTCGATTGTCCATAGCTTGACCATGCCGGGCAAGGGCGCAGGATTGTGCCGCGCCCAATTAACAGGGCCGGGCTGCTGTTCGAGCACAGACCAGCGCCCATCGCGCGCGCATCCGCGATAAAGGTCATGATGAAAGGCTGCGATATCGGGATGGCCTTGGCGAGCATATTTGAGCTTGTCCGTCTCGCTAAAGCCGAAGGTCTCCAAAAAGCCCAAAGGATAGCTATCCCAGCCCAGAACATCCAAATCCTGCGCCAGATCATGGTGATCATAGCCAGTGTAAAAGCCCATGGCATTGTGTGTGATGTCGCGGCCCGGTGATGCCTCGCGCAAGATATCCACCTGCGCTTTGTTAAAGGCAATCACAGCGTCAGAGGAATAGCGGCGGAAGGCCAGCCAATGGGCAGGGTTGGCCTCTGTCACGGTGCAATTGGGCAGTTCGACCTCGGCAAAGCTGCGATATTCCATGCTCCAAAACACATTTCCCCATGCGGTGTTGAGAGCGTCTATGTCGCCATAGCGCGCTTCTAGCCATTGGCGAAAACCGTCTCTTGCCGCCTTGGAAAAGCTTTGGACGGTATCGTGGCAGCCATATTCATTATCGGTCTGCCAGCTGACGATGGCGGGGTGCTGGCCATAGCGTTTCGCCATTGCCTGCGTGATCCGCTCTGCCTCCGCGCGATAGCCCTTGTGGCTGAAGCAATAATGCCGACGCGAGCCAAAGCCGCGCGGCGCTCCACCGCGATCAATCGCAATCATATCGGGCATTCGATCAACCAGCCATTTGGGCGGAGTTGCGGTTGGCGTACCAAGGATAATTTGCAGCCCGGCCTTGTGCAAAGTTTCGATCGCGCGGTCGAGCCAACCCCAATCGAAAACGCCTGGCTCTGGCTCAATCCGGCTCCATGCAAATTCGCCGATCCTGACGCGCGACAATCCGGCTTGGACCATGCGCTTGGCATCGCTGGGCCAGTTCTCTTGCCGCCAATGTTCCGGGTAATAGCAAACGCCCAAGGTCATGTTTGATGTCATGCAGACCGCTCTATCGCCAATAGGGCGTCTGGCGCTAGCTCTTTGATTTTTGGACATGCGCGTTTAGGCTTATCAGCAATCTTGATTGGAGACTTCTTTTGATTTCTAAAAATGCCGCCACCCTCACTCTTGCAGGCGTGCTCGCCCAATTGGGTTTTGCCCAAGCTGCGTTTGCGCAAGACGCCAATGATGCAGGCTCGCCCAATCCGGTTGAGGAGCAAGAGGTTGGCTCCTCGCAAGATGGCTTGCCGCAAGAAGGCAGCGGCCAAACTGCCAGCGTTGCTCCGCAGACGGTTCCGATTGAGGAAGAGGCCGAGAGCAAGCCAGCAAAATGGGATATCAGCAATCCGCCCGGTTTCGATGTGAAGCAAGTGCCGATCCAAACCGATGAAGGCAGCTGGATGGATGTGGATGTCGCGCCCGATGGCCGCAGTGTCACTTTCTCTTTGCTCGGCGATATTTACACGATGCCGATTTCTGGCGGTACTCCTACGCGCATTGCCGAGGGGCTCGCTTGGGAAGTGCAGCCGCGTTTTTCTCCCGATGGGGCGAGGATCGCTTTCACCTCTGACAGGGGCGGCGGCGACAATATCTGGGTTATGAACGTAGATGGTTCCGACAAGCGTCAGGTGACGCAAGAGAGCTTTCGTCTGCTCAATCAGCCGACGTGGAGCCCGGATGGACGCTATATTGCGGCAAAGAAGCACTTCACCACCACGCGCTCAGCTGGGACGGGCGAGATCTGGATCTACCACGCCTCTGGCGGGGGCGGGGTGGCGCTTGTTGAGCGGCCCAATCCGACGCACCAAAAGGAACTGGGCGAGCCGATCTATGCGCCCGACGGCAAAGCGATTTATTACACGCGCAATGTGAGCGGTGGGGGCACATTTATCTATGCGCAGGATTCCACCCAAAGCCTGTTTGAGATCGAGAAATATGAGATCGCAACCGGCGAAGTGACAACGGCAGTGTCGGGCTATGGCGGCTCGGTCAGGCCAGCGCCATCGCCCGATGGCCGCTCTATCGCCTTTGTGAGGCGCGACAAGGACAGCTCAGAGCTGTGGGTGAAGGATATAGCAAGCGGGCAAGAGCGGATGATCTACGCTGGCCTCGATCTTGATTTGCAAGAGACATGGGCGGTGTACGGGCTTTATCCGCTGATGGATTGGATGCCCAATAGCCAAGAGATCGTGTTCTGGGCAGGCGGCAAATTGCGCCGGATTGCGGCCAGTGGCGGCGCTGCCAGCATCATTCCCTTCCAGATCGATGACACACGCGGCATTGCCGATGCTCCGCACCCGATCGTCGAAGTATCGCCCGATAGCTTCACCACGAAATTGACCAAATATGCGGCTCTTTCGCCTGATGGCAGCAAGGTTGTGTTTGAAAGCCTCGGCAAGCTTTATGTGAAAGACACAAGAGGCGGGACAGCGCGGCGGTTGACGCGCGGCGGAAACGAGATTGAGGCTTGGCCCGCATGGTCGCGCGATGGCCGCAAAATTGCTTTTGTCCGGTGGAGCGATGCTGAGCTTGGCGAAATTGTCACTGTGTCGGCCAATGGTTCTGGTGCGCGCACGGTCACCAGCATGCCCGGCCATTATGCCGTGCCGCAATTCTCGCCTGATGGCTCTACAATCGTGTTTGAGAAACGCGCTGGCGGTTATCTCACCTCGCCAGAATTCTCCGAAGACCCGGGCATTTACCGTGTCGCAGCAAGCGGCGGGACGCCTGTTCTTGTCTCACGCGGCAACAATGCGCCGCAATTTGGCGCTGACAATGATCGGATTTTCATGCTTGGGCGCGAGGCAGGCAAGCTGCAACTGCTCTCCAGCGATTTTGCGGGCGAGGCAACACGCGTTCACGCAGTGGGCGATCTCGCCAATGATTTCCGCGTCTCGCCCGATGGCTTGCATCTAGCATTCCGCCAAAATTATGAAGCCTTTGCCATGCCTATGCTGCCCGGCGGGCAAGCGGTTAGCGTGGGCGAAAAGGCCAGCAGCCTGCCTGTGACCCGCGCGAGCAGTGGCGGGGCGAATTACATTGGTTGGTCTGGCGATGGGACGCAGCTTTATTGGTCGATGGGACCGCAAATATTTAGCGCTGAAGCCTCAGCATTATTCCCATCAGCTCCTGCTGCTGCCGGAGAGGAGTTGGCCAAGTTCACTCCGCCCGAAACCGGCCTATCGCTGGCGCGGACGGTGCGCTCTGCAAAGCCAAATGGAACAGTGGCGTTCACCAATGCGCGCATTCTCACCATGGCAGGCAAGGATGCAGGCGTAATCGCCAATGGCACCATCATAATTCGCGGCGACAGGATCATTGCGGTCGGGCCTTCGGGCGAAATTGCAGTGCCAGCTGGCGCCAAAACTGTTGATGCGAGCGGCAAGGTTATCATGCCCGGCATAGTCGATGCCCATGCCCATGGTCCCCAAGGGACTGGCGATTTTCTCCCGCAGCAAAATTGGTCGACGATGCAGGATTTGGCGATGGGAGTGACGACGATCCACGACCCATCCAACCGCTCCAGCATGATCTTTGCCGCTGCTGAGCGCCAGCGCGCTGGCCTGACCCTTGCGCCGCGCATCTTCTCTACTGGCGAGATTATCTATGGGGCCAAAGCGCCCAGTGTTTATGCTCGGATTGACACCTATGACGATGCGCTGGCCCATGTGAGGCGGATCAAGGCGCAGGGTGGGATGTCGGTGAAGAATTACAACCAGCCACGCCGCGAACAGCGTCAGCAAGTGGTCGCTGCTGCGCGGGCTGAGAACATGCTGGTTGTGGCCGAGGGTGGGTCTTTGTTCGGCATGGATATGAACATGATTGCCGATGGCAATTCCACTATGGAGCACAATATCCCGATTGATGTCATGTATGAGGACGTTTTGCAGTTTTTTGCTGCGAGCCAGACCAATTACACGCCGACATTGACGGTAACCTATGGCGGTTTGGCAGCTGATCCTTATTGGCGGCAAGCAACCGATGTGTTCGACAATCCGCTGCTGGTGCATACGCCTCCGCGCATTTTGACGGCTGGTACTGCACGGCGAACGAAGGCGCCCGATTGGGCTTTTGTTGATGACAATTCCGCTCGGGAAGCGCGCAAGCTTGCGCAGCGCGGCGTTGCGGTCAGCATTGGCGCACATGGCCAGCAGCCTGGCGTGGCGGCTCATTGGGAAATGTGGAGCTTTGCGCGCGGCGGGATGAGCCCGATTGAGGCCTTGAGGGCTGGCACAATTGAACCTGCTCGCTCCCTAGGGATGGAGCGCGATATTGGTAGCTTGGAAGTTGGCAAGCTTGCAGATTTGGTTGTGCTGACAGCCGATCCTTCTGCCGATATCCGCAATTCGGACAAGATCGAACAGGTGATGCTGGGCGGCAGGCTTTACGATGCAGCCACCATGAACGAGACGGTGACAGGCAGTGCCCAAAGGCTTCC
>CAZTFZ010000134.1:0-5256 GCA_964613105.1 uncultured Porphyrobacter sp.
GCTGCTTCTTTCTTAGGGGCCGCTTCCTTCTTAGGGGCAGCCTTCTTTGCAGGAGCCTTAGTAGCCTCATCCGCTTTCGGAGCCGCAGCAGCCTTTTTCGGGGCAGCAGCTTTCTTAGCGCCAGAACCAGCATTGGGGCCAACATCGGTAATCCGAAGCAAAGTCATTTGCTGGCGATGGCCTGCCTTGCGGCGATAGTTGTGACGACGACGCTTTTTAAAGACGATTGTCTTTTCGCTTTTCGCCTGAGCGATAATCTCAGCAGCGACAGAAACCTTGCTGGCATCAGCAATTGTATCGCCTTCACCAGCGAGCAGAACGTCGCCCAAGACAAGGGTATCACCCGCTTCACCAGCGAGCTTTTCAACTGCGATTTTATCTCCGGAGGCGACCCGATATTGCTTGCCGCCTGTGCGCACTATTGCGAACATGGTGCTATTCTCTCAATCAATTTGCTGTGCCCCAACCACATTGGCCAAGGGCGCGTGCCGGATACCGCCAATAGGCAGTGTCTCGGAAAGATGGTCGCCGTTAAGTGAAAGGCCCTTGCAAGTCAACAACAACCACCAGCTTTACGCGGTGTTTTTTACGCCTTGGCCCAGTTTCCACAGACCTTAGAGCGCCCCACCCCCTGCTCCCACTGAACTAAGCAGGGCCTAAAGCAGCTGCAACACCCGATTGCCTAGCCAATGGAAGCCACTGGTAAGAGCATGTGTCTATGCTATAGTTTGGCTCAATGACACGCAGACTATTTCAACTTTTGGCTCACTTTTCGGCGCAATCTTCGGGGCGCGCCCTAATGCCAGCCATTGCGCTCAGCCTTGGCTTGGCTGTCAGCGGCTGCGCGAGCGTTGATGGCAAATACCCTTCGCTTGCCTTGCGCGATGCAGAACGAGCCAATGGCCAGTTTGAACCGGTTGCGCCTGTTGCCGGGCTCGACGTGCCTCAAGTTCAATTGGATTTCGATGGCACTTTAGAAGAGTATCTCTCCCAGCTCCAATCCCGAGCGAGGGCCGCTAACGATCGTTTTTCCAGCGCATCGACGGCCACAAGAGCCCAAGTGCGAGCGGCAAGAGGTGCTTCGCTAGAAAGCAATGCATGGGGCGTAGCACAAATCGGTCTCGCCAGCCTTGATACCCATCGTAGCGAGACAGGGATCATTCTCGCTGATCTCGACGCATTATTCGTCGCCGCAAAGGTTCAGAACGAGGATACGGCTGCAATCGTGGCAGTGCGCGAGGAAATACTTAGCCTCATTGAAAGGCAAGATGCTCTGCTTTCGACATTGCGCGGCCAATTGCGCTGATGTCCCTCGCCTGCGACACCTGCCCTGTCCGCGACAAAGCAGCCTGTTCAGTCCTGTCTGAAGAAGAGCGCGGCGCGCTAGCCCGATCGGGTCGCACCCGCGAATTGGCACGCGGCGAAACGCTTTTCACCGCCGGTCAAAGCGCGAGCGCCTGCGCTACATTGCAAGAGGGCGCACTTAAAGTCGTGCAATATGATGCAAGCGGGCAAGAACATATCCTCGCGCTTGTCCATCCAGCAGGCTTTGTCGGCGAATTGTTTCAGCCCTTCGCGCAATTTGATGTTGTCGCACTTACGCCCAGCAAGCTTTGTCTCTTCTCAGGCTCTGCAACCGGCACAATGTTGGAACAACACCCAGAGCTGGCGACGGCATTGCTGAAGCGCAGCCAAGCCGATTTGCATGCCTCTCGCAGTCTCTTGGCGCTCACTGGCAACCATTCAGCAGCGCATAAATTGGGCGGATTACTCATGGGTTTTGCTCAAGCCGCGAGCGATAGTTCGTGCCACCCGGCAGCTCAATTTGATCTACCTCTAACGCGCGGCGAAATGGCCGATATGCTGGGGCTCGCGATTGAGACAGTGAGCCGGCAGCTGTCGCGTTTTGAGAAAGACGGCATCATCCGCCGCAACGGACAACGCGGGATCGAATTGCTCGACCCCGCGCGACTTGATGTGAGCTGATTGTCACCACCTCATTTGCATGAGGGCCTCATGAAACGATTGCTGCAATCGTCACAGTGACCAGACCCCACATCACAATTACAACCGGAAGAATAATCATTTGAACGGTCGCGTCCCGGCCTGACATGTGCCCCGTTGCCGTCATGATCCCGTTCTGCGCTAAACCGCCCAAAGTAAGCTGCGGTTCTGCCTCATCTGTTGGTTCAAGCCGCGTCCAGAGCGCTGGAAGGCCAAAGCCTGCGATGATGAAAAAGGCGAAAATCACCATTGGAATAATCAGGCCGGGTGATGCGAGACCAATCGCCATAATCGCCAAGAATGCAAGATACAGACCGACCGTGGCGCCATAAAGAGCCTTTGGCATTTCAAAATTGCGGTCGACATTCGTGACAGTGCTTTGAGCGTCTTGCTCTTCGGTCTGCTCAGGCTTTGCCGCAGCAATCTTGCGCTCGCCTTCGGGCAAAAAGCGGATTTCGGCCTTTTCGGCGAATTCGTCGCGGGTGAAATGTTTGGACATGGTGCATTTCCCTTCAATGGCGGCCTGACTGAACATCAAACCTGTTGAGAAGGATATTGCGCATAAGCACAGCGCGCGCTTTGACTTCGATCAAACTTGCAGAGTTTTTTTGAGACTGGCCCTTTGCGCCTAGACCTGTTGCCAGCGCTTCAAATCGGAATGGTCTGCATCGCGAGGCTCAATCCAATGCCAAGTCCCGCCGCGCTTCTCCCGCTTCCAAAACCACGCAGCGCTTTTCAAATGGTCCATTGCAAAATCAGCAGCCAGAAAAGCGTCGCGGCGATGCTTTGAAGCAGCAGCCACCAGCACAATCGGATCGCCCGGCACCAATTGCCCCACGCGGTGAACCAGCATCAGTCCTGTTAGGTCAAAGCGCGCCTCAACTGCGCTGGCCAAATGCTCCATTCCAGCCAATGTCAAAGGCTCATAATGGGTTAGCTCCAGCGCGCTTACTGCGTCCCCAGCCTGATCATTTCCGACTGCACGCACTTGACCGGTAAAGCTGCATATTCCGCCAGCTTGCGGGTTCGCCTTGGCAAAGGGCGTCAGCAATGCGGCAGGTTCAAAGCCTTGCGTCAAAAGACGAATATCGCGCTGCATTGCCAAATCCGCCATGAGCCTTGCCGCTCAACCCCCGCTGACAGGAGGAAGCAGAGCAATTTCATCGCCGTCTTGCGCATTCAGCGCTGTCTTGTCGGACAAGACTTTGCCAGCGCAAGCCACATTGACCCGTTCACCAGCCAGCTCTTTGGAAAGGCGCGGCCCCACTTCGGCAAGCAATCCATCCCAGTTAAGCGGCCCAGTGACAGTGCGCGATGGTTCGCCCGCCAAATCAGCCAAGGGACCAAGGAAAAGGATGGTAACCGTCATAGTTCTTGGCTCTTTTGGCCTAACCGCCAGTGACCGACATATGGCGCGGCTGAGCAGGCGCTTCGCCCGCCTTATCGATTGCGAAATGATGGCGTTCTGGTTTGATCGCCAAAGCATGATCAAGCGCTGCATCCAGCGCTTCGTCGCTATCCTGCTCCTGCCGCAACGCTGCTCGCAGATCCACTCGCTCGCCCCCACCAAGGCAAGGGTAAAGCTGGCCGGTCGTCGTCACTCGCAGGCGATTGCAACCCTCACAAAAATTGCCCGTCAGCGGCGTGATAAGACCCAGCCTGCCGCCGGTCTCCGCAATGTCGAAATACCGCGCAGGCCCGCCTGTCCGGTGCGGCGATGGCGCCAGCGTCCAGCGCTTCTCCAACCGTTCTCGCACCGCATCAAGCGGCAGATAATGGTCGATCCTATCGCCATCAATCTCGCCCAAAGGCATAACTTCAATCAGGGTCACATCGGCATTGCGGCTATGCGCCCATTCGATCAGCTCAGGAAGCTCATCCTCGTTCATGCCCTTAAGCGCGACAGTGTTGAGCTTAACCTTAAGGCCCGCCTCTTGCGCCGCTGCAATCCCATCGAGCACCTTGGCCAAGGCGTCGCGGCGGGTAAGCTCAGCAAAGCGGCCCGGATTGAGCGTGTCGAGCGATATGTTCACTCGCTTCACGCCAGCACTCGCCAGATCATCGGCATGCTGGGCAAGCTGAGTGCCATTGGTCGTTAGCGTCAATTCATCCAAGCCAGAGCCAAGTTCCCGCCCCAAGGCCTTCACCAGATCGACCATATCGCGGCGCACCAAGGGTTCGCCCCCTGTCAGCCTAATCTTAGTCACTCCGCGAGCGATGAAAGAAAGCGCTAGCCGGTGCAGTTCTTCAAGGCTCAGCACCTCATTCTTAGGCAGGAATTTCATCCGCTCTGGCATGCAATAGGTGCAGCGCAAATCGCAGCGATCCGTCACAGACAGGCGCACATAAGATATGCGGCGCTGAAACGCATCGATGAGTGGTCGGCTTGTCATGGCATCAAGCTTAGCCGCATGTCCGCATGCGAGCTATCATTCTTTTTGAGGTGTTTTAGCCATCGCTTGAATCGCGCGCGGGTCAATGGTGCGCGGGGCCTTATGAGCCTTCCAAATATTGCCCTGTTACACCCGGCGCTTTGGTCAGATACTCTTCCATCACGGCCAAATTGTCCGAACCGCCCGTCACTGCATTGACACGAGCAGGCGCAGCGTCTCGCGCCAGCCCTTGCACTGCGGCCAAACGCCAAGCGCGATGGGTATAATCTGCGGCATCAAAGATGATCATCACATCTTGGCCGCTTTCCAACGCCTCTAAGACCTTGGGCAAATGCAGCTGATAAAATGCGCTGGATGCTGCAAGCGGTTCTGCCGGCAAATTGTCGATAGTAACGCGCTTCATTGGGTCTTGCATGCGGCTAAGCCGGTCTTTCGCGGTGCAAGGTCATGCCGATCTTCTCGCCCGCCTCTGCAATAGCGAGCTTGACGATTTTGACTGTCACCGCCTCTACCCGTTCGTCTTGCGCGAACAACTGCGTGCAAATGTGATCGGCCACTGCCTCAATCAGCTTGAAATGCACACCTTGCGGCAAAGAGGTCGAAGCCGCCTCTTTCAAATCCATATAATTCTTGCTGGCTTCAAGAGCGGTTTCAGCATCATAATGCGGCAGCGGCGTGAGCCGAACAGAGATAGTGAAACGCAAAGGCTGCGTCTGGCCGGTTTCTTCCGAATAAATTCCGGTGAGCACATTATGCTCAAAATCGGCGACTTCTAAGATCAACGAATCACTCATGAAAAGCCTCTTAGACCGGATTGCTCCAACGCGCGAAGATCGCCGTTGGCAAAATGCGGCGCGGC
>CAZTFZ010000135.1:0-5253 GCA_964613105.1 uncultured Porphyrobacter sp.
TAGTCGCCCGAGCCGCTACCCGCCAAGCCATCACCCGTGAGCCGCACCGACCAAGAACCAGCAAGTTCTAAGGGCCTGTCGCGGTGCCGCAAAAGCGGGTGCGTTTCATCAGCCTGCGGCAGTTCGTTTCGATAAAGCTCAAGCGTCTCAAGGATGGCTTTGTGCAGCTCTTCCAGCAGAGGATCAGGCCGGTCGAATAATATGCCGCGCGTTTGCGATCCGCCGCGCAAGGATTGGCCCAGCGGCATCGGTACGCCCTCATGAAGCTTGCGCAAATGGCTCGTCGCCCGTTCTATCAAATCGCTCGCTCCGCAAAGGTCGGTTTGCGCAACCAGCCCTGCTTGCTCATGCAGCCAAGCTGATTTTGCGCGCGACGCATCATCATCGCCCAGCCGCCAAGCTATACCGCGCAATGCCCATGCGTTTATGCTCCATGGGTCAGCGACCAGCGCCTCGTCGAGCAGAGCATGAGTGCGGGCGATATCACGGGCTCTCAAGCGATGCCGGGCTTCCTGCAAGGCGCGGTCTGGCCCAGCAAATTCAAGCGTCTTGAAAATTGCCTCGGCCCTATCCCACTGCCCATCTGCGCCCGAATGAACCGCTTCGAGGAAGGCAAAATAGGATTGGTGCTGCGGATTGGAGGCAGAAGCCTGCGCTTTTGCTGCGACGTCTGCGGCTTCGCTGGCATAATCGAGACCTGCCAAAACCTCTGCATGGGCGGCAGGAATATTGGGGTCAGCGCTGTGTTTCTCGCCTGCTTCAGCATAGTGGCTAGTGAAGTCTTTTTCGCCAGCGCCAAGCCGCAATTGCGCTAGGAATTTGAGCCCCTCCAGCCAGCCGGGCGCTTGCTCTACGATCTGCTCCATTATGCCTCGCGCGCCATCATGATCGCCCGCAGCATCCAAGCTTTGCGCTTTGCCGAGCCAGATATCAGGATCGCCCGCATTGACCGCCAAGGCACTGTCAAACCGAGCAGCAGCAGTGTCTTCGGCGCGTTCCAAGGCGATGCGGGCCCGCCCGTGCAAGGCCTTGGCATGGCGCGGGTTTAGCGCAAGACAGCGCTCGTAGCTGTGCGAGGCTTCACTCAGCATTCGGGCGGAACGCTCTGCATTGGCGCGGACCGACCAATAGCGTGCCTCGGGTTCAGGGCTGAGCTTTTGGGCTTGGTCTTCGCGTTCGGTTAAAAGCGCCGCTGCCTCAAAATGCTGGCCTGCTCTGCCCACAGCGATGGCCCAATTGATCGCAAATTCCAGCGCTTCAGGGGCTAGCGCCGCTGCGCGTTCGAACAGCTCTATCGCGCCAGAAACATCGCCAGCACGCAAGGCTTGCGATCCTGCGCTATTGGTGAGGGCGGCGTCTGTGGGGTGAGCGGCTAGGCCGTCGGTCATAATCGCGCGCGCGCCGGCCATATCGCCCGACTGTTCGGCAATGCTGGACCGCTGATGGATGGATTGCGGATCATTCGCGGACAGACCATTGGTGGACAGATCATCGGTGGACATGGGCGCTCCTACCGATCTCTCAGCCAGCCTGTGATGGCAAAGCGGCCCGCAGGCGCAAAGGGCGGCACATAGCTAACCGAATGGCTTTGCGGGACAGCGAACAGATTGAGAGCGTTAAAGCGCGGGCGGTAGCCCTCGACGATGTCGCCTTCCTCATCGAAGAAAAGCAGATATCCGCCCCAATCAGGATGCCAGTCTTGCCGCGCGAAATTGAGCACGTAAGCGACCCGCCATCCTTCGGCGACATGGCTGTCGAGATGCTGGCCGAGATAATGCTGAGCGCTGTAAAATGTCGCTTGCCCATCGGCGCGGGCCAGCTCTGCAATGCCAGTGATCTCGCGCGCTAGTTCCAGAAAGTCGGGCGCGTTTAGATATTCCAAAAGCATCTGATGCGGCCCATCGGGATTGCGGGCTTGCTGGACATCTTCGACCAGCGAATAATGCGCATAGCGAAAGCCATAATCCCCTCGCGCCGATGCTGCATGAGCGCCGCCTGCAAGCTGATTGACCCGCTGAGCGCCTGCCGGTGTCGCAATCTCGGCATTGGGGACAGACACAGCGGGCGTATCGGGTGTGTCGCTGCCGCGCAAAGCCATGCCCCAAGCTGTCGCGGAGGAGAGGATATGCTGGATCTCCTGCGCTGTCTCTAGCGTCAAGCAATCGCGTATTTGCACGCGGCCATCCTTTGCAAAGCGCGATGCCAGCGCCGCGCGATCAAGGCTTGGATTGATTTCGAAAAGCTTTTTCATGGGGGTCAAAACCGATATCATTTCAGCCAGCATGGCCGCGCAACACAACTCGCTCTGCTTTAGGGTGCCGCTGGCAGAATTGGCAAGCTTTCCTACCCGGCGCTTGGCCGAAGCCTGCTTGACCAGCGGCCAAGGCCATCCTAACGCTTACGCAAACGGAAAGCACTTGGAGAGAATCTTATGACCACCGCTTATATCGTAGACGCTGTTCGCACCGCTGGTGGAAGACGCGGCGGACGCCTTGCCGGTGTTCACCCGGTCGACCTTTTGGCCAATTCCTTGGACGCTGTTGTTGAACGCAGCGGCGTTGACCCCAAAGCGGTTGACGATGTTGTTACAGGCTGCGTCAGCCAAGCAGGCGAGCAGGCTGTGCAAATTGGCCGCAATGGCGTGCTCGCATCCAAGCTTCTGCCGCAATCAACCCCTGCTGTTTCGATTGACCGCCAGTGCGGATCATCGCAGCAAGCCATCCAATTTGCAGCGCAAGCGGTGATGAGCGGAACGCAGGATGTGGTTATCGCCAGCGGTGTGGAAAGCATGACGCGCGTGCCCATGGGCTCCAATGCGACGCTCCACATGAAAGAAGGGTTGGGGCACTACAAATCCCCCGGCCTCGAAGAGAAATATCCCGGCATTCAGTTCTCGCAATTTATGGGCGCAGAAATGATCGCGAAAAAGCATGGCATGACCAAGGAAGAGCTCGATGCTTTCGCCTTTAACAGCCATCAAAAAGCGATTGCTGCGACTAATGCAGGCGCGTTTGAGAATGAAATCGTGCCGATTGCGATTGAAACGCCAGAGGGCGATGACACCCATACGGTTGATGAAGGCATTCGCTTTGATGCCACGATCGAAGGGATTGCTGGCGTTAAGCTGATCGATCCTAAGGGCATGGTGACCGCTGCCTCTGCTAGCCAGATTTGCGACGGGTCTTCTGCTGTTCTCGTGGTCAGCGAGGAAGCTCTTAAAACGCATGGCCTCACCCCAATGGCGCGCATTCACAATCTGACTGTGACCGCTGGCGATCCGGTTATCATGCTGGAAGAGCCTTTGTTTGCGACCGATAGAGCGCTGGAACGCGCTGGCATGAAAATCTCAGACATCGACCTTTACGAAGTGAACGAAGCCTTTGCTCCTGTGCCTTTGGCATGGCTCAAGCACACTGGCGCTGATCCAGAAGCACTTAACGTCAATGGCGGCGCGATTGCTTTGGGCCATCCTTTGGGCGCGTCAGGCACGAAATTGATGGCGACAATGGTTCACGCATTGAAAGCGCGCGGCAAGAAATATGGTCTTCAGACCATGTGCGAAGGCGGCGGGGTTGCCAATGTGACCATCATCGAAGCCCTTTAAACACTCCACTCAGATTCAAATTCAAGGAATTTACCCCATGGAAGTATCAGCAAATACACCCGCCGTTGTCACTGGCGGCGCCTCTGGCCTTGGTGCAGCAACCGCCCGCGCGCTTGCTGCCAAAGGGGCAAAGGTCGCTATCTTCGATATGAACGAGGAAACCGGCAATGCCGTGGCGCAAGAGATTGGCGGGACATTTTGCAAGGTCAATGTGACCAGCGATGAAGAGGTCGCAGCAGGTTTTGCCAAGGCGCGTGAAGCCCACGGCCAAGAACGCATCCTCGTCAATTGCGCTGGCATTGGTAACGCTATCAAGACCGCCAGCCGCGATAAGCAATCGGGCGAAATCAAGCATTTCCCATTGTCGGCATTCGACTTTGTGATCCAGGTTAATCTGATCGGCACGTTCCGCTGTATTGCGCAATCGGCTGCTGGCATGATGACGCTTGATCCAATCAATGAAGAAGGCGCTCGCGGCGCGATCGTCAACACAGCTTCTGTTGCCGCAGAAGATGGCCAAATGGGTCAAGCAGCCTATTCGGCATCCAAAGGCGGCGTTGTCGGTATGACTTTGCCGATTGCCCGCGATTTGATGCGTGAAGGCATTCGGGTAAACACCATTCTTCCCGGCATTTTTGAAACGCCATTGATGAATGCTGCTCCGCCGCAAGTGAAAGAAGCGCTGGCAGCTAGCGTGCCTTTCCCCAAGCGGCTCGGTCTGCCCAATGAATATGCCAAGCTTGCCATGACAATGATCGAGACAGGTTATTTCAACGGCGAGGATGTGCGGCTTGATGGCGCTATTCGGATGGCGCCACGCTAAGCCAAACAAGAATATGAGGGGGCGGCCATTGTGCCGCCCTTTTCTTTGGCGTCACTGATAACCGCCAAGACAAATTTATGGGAGCAGCGCAAATGCCAGACTTTACGCAAATCATCCTCGACATAAACGACGGCGTCGCAACCATCACGCTCAACCGGCCTGAGAAGATGAACGCCTTTACCGGCACGATGATGAATGAGATTATCGCGGCGATGGATATTACCGATGCCGATGACAGCGTTAAAGCGGTTATCTTTACTGGCAGCGGCGACAGGGCCTTTTGTGCTGGCGCGGATTTGACCCCAGAGGGCGGCGGCCATGTTTTTGGCGATGCGGCTGAGATTGATGATTTGTCCGACGACCGAGTGCGCGATGGCGGCGGACGTTTGACCTTGCGGCTGTATGACAGCCAAAAGCCGCTGATTTCGGCTTGCAATGGCGTTGCAGTGGGTGTTGGCGCGACCATGCAATTGCCGATGGATATTCGGCTGGCAAGCGACACGGCGCGCTATGGCTTTGTTTTTGCGCGGCGCGGGATCGTGCCCGAGGCCGCCTCTAGCTGGTTCTTGCCGCGTCTGGTGGGCCCTCAAACAGCGTTGGAATGGGGCATGACGGGCCGTGTGTTTGATGCCGCCGAAGCCAAGGAGCGCGGTCTGGTTCGCTCTGTCCATCCGCAAGGCGAATTGATGGATGAAGCGCTTAAGATTGCGCGCGAGATTGCCGATAACACTTCCGCTGTTTCGGTCGCAATGACGCGGGCAATGCTGTGGCGCAATTCAATGGCGGAACATCCGATGATGGCGCATCGGGTTGATAGCCGAGCGAT
>CAZTFZ010000136.1:0-5224 GCA_964613105.1 uncultured Porphyrobacter sp.
CCAGCGTTCGTTCTGAGCCAGGATCAAACTCTCAAGTTTGTGTCACATACTAAACCGGCACGACCCGAGGGTCGCTAGCCAGTTAGGCATGAGCTTCAAGGAGCCGATACCTGCTGTCAAACGTAATGGATACGAATGAACATGCATCATCAATACCAGGCGTGGTGCCCAGTAAGGATGTGGCATCGGCTTGGTTATCCGGTTACCGAGGCCTTAAAACCCTCGGACCGGGCGCCGTCGCCCACATGTCCCTTCATCTAAAACTAACAATTTCAAAGAGCCAACCAACAAAACGCGGACAGCAGGATGATCCCCGATTTGCACCGGGGGACCGGCTATCCGACAATGTTGGCGACCGTTGCGATCGAAGCCAGGTGAAAAACCCGGCAGCGCCGCGTCGGTGAGAGGGCCTATATGGGGATGGTTGAGTCGGGTCAACGCCTTTTTGCAATTTTATTTCAAAAAAGCGTAATATGTGCCGATCACTGAATTTGTCCGGTCCTACCATGGTCAGACCCCTTGGTTAACCGCCCTTAATCTTCACAGCCAAGGCGAAGCTTCAAACTGGCGCTCACCTTGTTCAGCAGAACAAAATAAATGGTCGTCTTTACCTCGCCTTGAGCATTCTTCCTGCTTAAGGCGTATATAATGGCTGATTTGCCCGACCAAGCGCAGCAAAACCCTGCATCTGACCACAGTGCGCTCGCGCCTGAGGGCTTTGGCACGCGCGTGCGGTCGGCATTGGCATGGCGCTATGGCAGCCAGATAGCCGCGCAGATCATCACATGGAGCTCGACCATTCTTGTGGTGCGTCTGCTCGA
Organism: uncultured Porphyrobacter sp.; assembly: GCA_964613105.1. Taxonomy (GTDB): domain Bacteria; phylum Pseudomonadota; class Alphaproteobacteria; order Sphingomonadales; family Sphingomonadaceae; genus Erythrobacter. The sequence goes on from CAZTFZ010000136.1 coordinate 822, forward strand.
CCCGAGTGATTACGGCCTGTTTGCGATGACTCAAGTGGTCCTTGCCGCCCTCGCCTTCATCAATGGCTACAGCTTTGCCACAACGCTTATCCAGCAGGAAACGATTACCCGGCGCGAGATCGGTCAGGTCTTCGCGCTCTTGTTAATGATGAACACCATCCTTGGCGTTACGCAATTTCTAATGGCGCCTGTCGCAGCGAGATATTTCGGGCAGCCGATGGTGGCAGAGATGCTGCGCATTCAGTCGCTGCTATATATAACGACACCGTTCATTGCTTTGCCGAGCGCGCTTTTGGCCCGCAATATCGCTTTTCGCCAACAAGGCCTCGCCAGCATGGTTGGCGCTGTTAGCGGCGCAATCACGGCCTTGGCCTTGGCGTGGTATGGATACGGGGTTTGGGCCTTGGTCTATGCCCCGCTCGTAGCATTTGGCGCCCGTGCAATCGTGCTCACTATCGCGGCAAGGCTGCTTGTGATGCCAGTCTTCGATTTTCGCGGAGCAAGAGCGCTGGTCACTTTTGGCGGCGCGCTCACGCTTTGCCAATTCTTCTGGATCATCCAAAGTCAGAGCGATATTTTCATCGCTGGTCGCAGTTTTGAGACCTATGAGCTTGGCCTCTATGCAGAGGCCTTGTTTCTAACCCTAATCGTAACGGGGCGCTTTTTGCCGCCGCTCAACGAAGTCGCTTTTCCGGCCTATTCTGAATTGCACAAATCGGGCCGCAGCCTTGCCCCCTATTTTGAGCGCACCGTGCGCAGCGTCGCCATCGTCACCGCTCCTATCTATATTGGCTTGTCGCTCACAGCCTATGAGGCGGTAGAAACTCTATTTGGCGAAAAATGGGTGCCGATGTCACCGATTGTTCAAGGCCTCGCATTGGTAATGCCCTTGTTCGCGCTTCAGATTATCTGCAGCCCTGCGACCAATGCCTTGGGTCGCCCCCGCGTCTATGTAACGACCAGTGCAATTGGCGCGAGCCTGTTTCTCGCCTGCTTCTTAGTCGGCGCTCGCTTTGGCCCAATGGGACTAGTCCAAGCTTGGTGGGTAGCCGCCAGCCTGTTGTTTGTGGTCACATATGCGCTCACCATGCGCCATGTTGGCCTGTCATTTGTGAACCTAATGAAAGCGCTCACGCCCGCCTTTATTGGCTGTGCAACTATGGCATTGCTAGTGATCGGCGTTGACAGCTATCTGCCTGAATGGCCGGCTTGGTTGCGCCTTATCTGCTTAGGAGCAGCGGGAGCCTTGGGCTATGGCTTAGTGCTTCTCATCGGTTTTCCTGAAGTGGTGAAAGACAGCTATGATTTCTTGCGCCAAGGCCGCTCCGAACCTGCAATCAGCGAAGAATCCCTAAACAGCCCAGACGCCAGCATTCACACTCCTTAGCGTCTGGCTTTGGCCGGCAAACTAACGTCCAGACTTTCGGTAGCTTTTGGTCTAGAGCACATTGCGTGGTACTTATTGCCCTTAATTGGAGCTATGTCTTCAAATCACATCGGGTCAAAAGGCCAATAGGCAAAGCCCAGCAGGAGAATGACGCATGATGATCTGGCACAGCCTTTGGGCAGTCATGTTTGCGGGTTCCGGGCTCGCGAATGCTGGGCTTGCTGAAACAACTTCGCAAGCAGCGACCCAAGAGGCGCCCGCCTCTGCACAAAGCTCTGCAATTGATTCGGCCGATGACGCCCTCCTCGATCCAGCTGAAATCGAACGCATCCGCTTGCAACGCGATCGTTATGAACGGATAACCGTGCCAGTTACCATCGCCGGCGAAGGGCCTTATCGCTTTTTAATCGACACAGGCTCGCAAGCCACCGCTGTAACCCGCCGCGTGGTAACCGACCTTGCGCTCGAACCGACCGGACAAGCGACCTTGATTGCTATGGGAAGCCGAGAGATTGTCGAAACCATCTCCTTAAACGGTCTTGAATTTGCCAACCGCAGATTAAACGGGATCACTGCACCACTTTTGAAAACGCAGAATATTGGTGCTGACGGCATTCTGGGGCTCGATTCGCTGCAAGATTTGCGGGTCCAAATCGACTTCCGCGAGAACCGTATGGCCGTCGCAGATGCTGAAAGCTTGGGCGGCGATGTCGGATTTGAAATCGTTGTGAGGGCACGGCGCAAACTTGGCCAAATGATCATCACCAATGCCCGCGTGAACGGTGTGCGCACCGCCGTTGTGATCGACACTGGCGCGCAAAATTCTATCGGCAATCGCGTGTTGCGCCGCAAATTGCGAGCGCGCGATGAAAATGAGCAGCAAACCAGCACCGATGTGAACGGCACCGAACTGCACAGCGACCTTGCCTTCGCCCGCAAGCTCACAATCGGCGGCCTCGAATTGTCCCGGGTCCCCATAGGCTTTGCCGAAAGCCCTGTTTTTGCAGCCCTTGGCCTCGATAAAAGGCCAGCGCTCGTTTTGGGTATGAACAATCTGCGACTGCTCAACCGGGTAGCCATCGATTTCTCGAGTCGCGAAATCCTGTTTGATTTGCCCACGGCAGCAAGACAGCGCACGAAGTCCCGCCTGAGCCTCTAAAAACAGCAAGGCGCGCCTTGCGCTGATGGCAAGCTAAGCCCACATGGCTCAGGCATGCCGCCCGATACAGCCACTTCTGATACGCCAAGAGATTTAGAGAGCTGGTCAACGCTTGGCCGCTTCCTGCCCTATCTATGGCCGCGCGATAACCCGGCGCTGAAATTGCGGATTGGCATAGCACTCACACTGGTTTTGGTGACCAAAGCCATCGTTCTATCACTGCCCTTTGCTTATAAATATGCAGTCGATAGCATGACGACGCCCAGCAATGAGGCGATGCTCGCCGCATTGGCCCTGGTGCTCGCTTATGGATTGGGGCGCTTTGCTGGCACGGCTTTTGATAATGTGCGCAACATCATTTTTGAACGCGTCGGCCAAGAGGCAACGCGCAATCTTGCGCAGGATGTTTTTCACCGCCTGCACCGGCTTTCCTTGCGTTTCCACCTTGCGCGCCGAACTGGCGAGGTCACCAAGATTATTGAGCGCGGCACCAAGAGCATCGATTCCATGCTCTATTTCCTGCTATTCAACATTGCCCCCACCATTATAGAGCTGATCGCGGTCGCGGTAATTTTCTGGATCAACTTTGGACCCGGACTGGTCGCAGCAACCGGCTTTACCGTGGTTACTTATATTCTCGTAACGCGTCAGATCACCGAATGGCGCAGCAAATTGCGCCGCGAGATGAACGATTTGGATGGCGTCGCTTTAAGCCGCGCTGTTGATAGCCTCCTCAATTACGAGACGGTCAAATATTTCAGCGCAGAAGGGCGCGAGGAAGCGCGCTATTCAAAGGCCGCCAGCTCCTTTGCCGAGGCTGCTGTGCGTTCTGAAAATTCGCTTGGCCTGCTGAACATCACTCAGGCCCTCATCACCAATGCGCTGATGGCTGGCGCAATGGCTTACAGCGTGTGGGGATGGAGCAAGGGCGAGCTGACGGTTGGCGACCTCGTCTTTGTGAACACCTATCTCATGCAGCTTTTCCGTCCGCTCGATCTTTTGGGCTGGGTCTATCGCACGATCCGCCAAGGGCTGGTTGATATGGCGCAGATGTTTGCTCTCATTGACACCAATGTCGAGGTGGAAGATGCGCCCGGTGCGCCTGAGCTCATCATTAAGCAGCCTTCTATTGCTTTTGAGAATGTCCGCTTCGGCTATGAAAGCGACCGGACGATCTTGCACGACCTTAGCTTTCATGTGCCAGCTGGTGAGCATTATGCGATTGTCGGCCCATCGGGCGCTGGCAAGAGCACCATCGCGAGGCTGTTGTTCCGCTTTTACGATCCGCAAAGGGGGCGCATTTTGATCGACGGTCAAGACATTGCCAGCGTCACACAAGCCAGCCTGCGCAGCCATATTGGTATCGTGCCACAAGACAGCGTGCTGTTTAACGACACGATCGGCTATAATCTTGCCTATGGGCGCGATGGAGCAAGCGAAGCTGAAGTGCTAGCCGCCGCTAAAGATGCCGCAATCCAGCCCTTTATCGACAAATTACCGCAGGGTTTGGAGACAGAAGTGGGCGAACGCGGGCTCAAATTATCAGGCGGCGAGAAACAACGGGTCGCCATCGCCCGTACGCTTGTGAAGAACCCGCCGATCTTGATGCTGGACGAGGCAACCAGCGCGCTTGATAGCCGGACAGAGCAGGACATTCTGGCCACTTTGCGCAAAGTCAGCGCAGACAGAACGACGCTGTCGATTGCGCATAGGCTGTCTACAATCGCGGATGCCGACACAATTTTGGTGCTCGACAATGGCCGTTTGGCTGAAAGCGGTAGCCATAAGCAATTGCTTGATGCAGCGGGCCTTTATGCTGAAATGTGGGCGCGCCAAGCCGATGAGCAGCCCGAACAT
>CAZTFZ010000137.1:0-5153 GCA_964613105.1 uncultured Porphyrobacter sp.
TGACGGCTCCGCTTGCCGCGCAAGATCAAACGCCAGAGGAAATCGCGGCTGCTGCTCTAGAGGCATCGCCCGTTTGGGATGGCCACAATGACGTGCCGATCCAATTGCGCGCTCGCTTTGGCAATCAGATCAACGAGTTTGATTTTCGCGACACGCTCGATACCGGCGTTGATGAGCCGTTTCGCCGAGTGATGCACACAGATTTGACGCGGCTTCGCCAAGGCAAGGTCGGCGCGCAATGGTGGTCTGTCTATGTCAGCGCATCCCTAAGCGAGCCAGAAGCGGTGCAGGCCACGGTCGAGCAGATCGATGTGACCAAAAGGTTGATCGAGCGCCATCCCAATGACTTGCAACTTGCGCTGACTGCAGACGATGTTGCCGCCGCCGTTGAGGAAGGTCGCATTGCCTCGCTTATTGGGATGGAGGGCGGCCATTCAATCGGCTCTAGCCTTGCTGTCTTAAGGCAGATGTATGATCTGGGCGCTCGCTATATGACGCTCACCCATTCCAAGACTTTGAGCTGGGCCGATAGCTCCACCGACACACCGCGCCATGGTGGGCTGAATGCGTTTGGCATGGATGTGGTGCGCGAGATGGGCCGGATCGGAATGCTGGTAGACCTCAGCCATGTGAGCGAGGAAGCGATGCACGATGCGTTGGATGTCGCAGGCGCGCCGGTAATCTTTAGCCATTCGGGCGCTCGGGCGATCAATGGCCATTCGCGCAATGTGCCCGATGGGGTCTTGCGCCGCCTTCCTGCCAATGGCGGGATTGTGATGGTGGTGGGTCTTCCCGGCTTTTTGAACGAGGATGCGCGCCAATGGTTTGGCAATCGTCAGGCTGAAAAAGCGCGTTTGGAAGCGCTTTTCTCAGGCCAGCCCGACGAGGTTGAGGCCTTGCTCGCAAGCTGGGATGCGAGCAATCCTCTGCCGCTCGCGAGCGTATCCGACATGGCCGATCACATCGATCATATTCGCGCCATAGCTGGCATTGATGCTCTGGCAATTGGCGGCGATTATGACGGCATGCCGACCGGACCTGTCGGGATGGAGGATGTCTCTGGCTATCCCGTGCTATTCACAGAGCTAGCGCGGCGCGGTTATACACAAAGCGAGCTGGAACAGATCAGCTTTGGCAATATGATGCGGGTTATGCGCGCAGCCGAAGGTTATGCACAAAGCCAATCCACGCAACCTCCGCGCGAATATGAAGCGGGTGCAGCGCGTGAGGCTGAGTAACTGGTAGCTCCGTGTGCGGGGCTCTTAAAGCGCGATTGCTGGGACAATCCAAGCAAGCGACATCGCCGATGTGCTTAGCAATAGGCTAAAAATCAGAACATAAGGCGTTGCAGGCGCACTGTTGGCACCGCTCGCAGCCGATGGGCTGATCTGAATTGCTTGGGCGTCGCTTCGGTTAAGCGAAGGGGGTTGCGTATTCATCTGATGTCTCCTTGCGATGGTGGGTATTCGCGCTAGGATTTCAGTTTGTTACATTTCCGCCTTGGAAAAACCGTTCTTTGGCCTGCCGACCCGTTGGCCCGTCCGTTTTGGGCCAGTGCTTTTTTGGGCCAGTGCTTTTTTGGGCCAGTGCTTTTTTAGTCGCGCAAAAGCTCGTTAATGCCTGTCTTTGCGCGGGTTTGCTCATCGACCGTTTTGACAATTACCGCGCAAGCCAATGACGGCCCGCCATCAGGATCGGGCAAAGTGCCGGGGACGACGACCGAGTATGGCGGCAAAGAGCCGCGCGTGATTGCGCCGGTTGCTCGGTCGACAATCTTGGTCGATTGGGTGATGAACACGCCCATTGCGACGACGCAGCCTTCGCCGACGATGACGCCCTCGACGATTTCAGATCGAGCGCCAATAAAGCAATTGTCGCCAATGATGGTCGGATTGGCCTGCATTGGTTCCAATACGCCGCCAATTCCTGTCCCGGCTGAGATATGGCAGTTTTTGCCGATCTGAGCGCAGCTACCGATAGAGCCCCATGTATCGACCATGGTTCCTTCGCCGACATATGCGCCGATATTGACAAAGCTAGGCATCAAAACGCAGCCCGGCGCGATGTAAGAACCCTCGCGGGCAATTGCGCCGGGAACCACGCGAAAGCCAGCCTCGGCAAAGCGGGCATCGTCCCATCCAGCAAACTTGCTTGGCACTTTATCATAGGCAGGATGGCCTGCGCTGCCGCCTTCGATCACGCTGTTCTCATTGAGGCGGAAGGACAAAAGAACAGCCTTTTTCAGCCATTGATTGACCGTCCAGCCACCTTTGCCGTCGGGCTCTGCGACGCGGCCTGTCCCGCTGTCGAGCATTGCGAGCGCTGCATCCACATCGGCCCGCACATCGGTGCTGGCAGGCGTGACATCGGCCCTGTTGTCCCAAGCTTGTTCGATCCGACTGGCCAGTTCAACGCTCATCATAATTCCTTCGATTGAGTGCAGGTTTTTGCTGCATGAAAGCGGCTCGTAGGCTGGCAAACCTGTCCGAGCAAGGCACAGATTGCGCATTTAAGCTTTCAGATGGTGTGGTTTCGCTATAGCACTGTTCAGCCTAAATCCATTCCGCGACCCATATGGTGTCGCTTGCGAGGAGGAGTGGATCAATTGAAGGACGAAAAAGTCTATGAATGCGGCGTCGCAACGGCCTGTTAGGCAACCCTCGCGGGAAAACAACGGTTTCAAATACGGACAGCTGAAAATGGGCGGAGCAGCAGCGGCTGTGGCGCTTTTGGCGGCATGTGGCGGCGGCGGCGGCGGGGTCAGCGCTCCGCCTGTCAGCGTGCCCGGGCCAACACCGGCGCCCACACCGACGCCTACACCTACGCCGACCCCAACACCGACCCCTACGCCTACACCAACAACGACCTCTTTCAACACCGCTGAATTTCGCGATTCTGATGGCCCAGCTCAGCACAATGCAGTGGCGGCTTGGCAGCAGGGGATCACTGGCGAAGGGCAGACAATCGCGATCATTGATACCGGGATCGATATTGATAGTCCCGAATTTGCTGGCCGGATCCATCCAGATTCGCGCGATGTTGCGGGCAACCGCACATTCAACGGCGAAGATGATCACGGCACCAATGTGGCGCTTGTCGCGGCGGGTGCGCGTGATGATACGGGCGCTTTGGGCATCGCATTCGATGCAGATTTGCTGATCCTGCGCGGCGACAGCCCGGGGACTTGCGGACCGGATTCGCCTGAAAATACAGATTTGGGTTGCAGCTTCTTCGACAGCGATATCGCCGAAGGCATCAATCAAGCGGTTGATAGCGGCGCGAGAGTGATCAATATCTCGCTCGGCGGAGGCAGCACAACCAATGCCGTTCGCAATGCGGTCGCGCGTGCAGCTGATGCTGGTATTGTCGTTGTGGTTGCAGCGGGCAATGGCGGTGATGGCACGGTTGCGGGCGTCGATCCTGACAATCCCAATCTGTTCGCGCAGGAATTGCGCCAAGCGGGCAATGGCAATGTGATTATTGTTGGCTCGGTCGATGCGAACAATCAGGTCTCTGACTTCAGCCAGCGTGCAGGGATCGAAGCCAATTCCTTCCTATCGGCGCGCGGCGAGCGGATTTGCTGCGTCTATGAAAATGGCGAAGTGTTCATTGGCTCTGATGAGATTGGCACCTTCCGTCTCGTCTTTTCTGGAACCAGCTTTGCAACGCCGCAAGTGGCGGGCGCTGTGGCATTGCTCGCGCAAGCCTTTCCCAATTTGACCGGACAAGACATCGTCTCCATCCTGCTCGACACGGCGAGCGACGCTGGCGCTGCGGGTACTGACAATATCTTTGGCCGCGGTATTCTTGATATTGAGGCCGCGATCTCGCCGATTGGCACAACCAGCCTAGCCGGCAGCACGGCAAACAGCCGTCAGGGCGTAGTTAGCATTGGCGCAAGCACGGGTGTTGGCTCGCCTGCAATGGGCGATGCGCTCACCAATAATCGCGGCTTAGAGGCCATCGTCCTCGATGATTTCAATCGCGCATTTCAGCTCGATATCGCTTCGGGTTTGCGCAATGCCTCGATCCAGCCACGCCTTGCCAGCGCCTTGAGCAACAATTCGCGCCATGTGTCGCTGGGCTCAGAAGCCTTGTCGGTTGCCTTCACGATCGACAATCAGGTGAACACATCGCAATCGGCCACGTCTGGCACTGGGTTGGATGCGCAGCTAAGCAATGAGCGCCGCTCCAATTGGGCGCGGCAATTGCAGCTCACCCCCGAACAAGCGCAAGGCGCGCGCGTTTTGGCCGCTCGGCTGGCGGCCCGCATTGCGCCCAACACGCAATTTGGCTTTGCCCTGCGTGAAGGAACAAGCGGGATCGCTGCGCAATTGCAAGGCAGCTCGCGTCCGGCATTCTTGATTTCAGGCGATGCGGCTGCCGACACTGGCTTTACCCGCGATAGCGATAGCGCCTTTGCTCTGCGTCAGAAATTGGGCCGCTTTGGCTTCACCTTCGGGGCTGAATTTGGCGAAGCATATCTGGGCAATACGAGGCCAGAGCAACGCTTTATCCTCGATGAGAGAGAGCGCCGCCCTTTCAGCACATTCTCCATTGCCGCCGACCGCCGCTTTGGAAGCTTGGAAACCGTCTTTGGCCTTAGCTGGCTGCAAGAAGACGAAACCATTTTGGGCGGGTTCTTCCACGAAAGCTTTGGTGTGGGCGGGGCAGACACGCTGTTTTTCGACAGTTCAGCTGCTCTCCATCTGGCGGGCAATTGGCGCTTAGGCGCTAGCCTTCGTCAGAGCGTGACGCGGCCCAAACGCACAGGGCTTGTCGCTCAAGGTTCGCAGTTCACCAGCAATGCTTGGTCGCTCGATGTGACGCGCAATGGCGCCTTTATGCCCAATGACAGCATTGGTTTGCGCGTCTCTCAGCCGCTGCGGGTAAGCTCTGGTTCGCTCAATCTCGATCTGCCAGTGGCGTTTGATTATACGAACCTGACAGCACAAATCGACAGCCGACAAATATCGCTTAGCCCAAGCGGGCGAGAGTTGATGAGCGAAATCAGCTGGAACGGCCCGCTTAAAATGGGGCTTGTTAATGCCGGCAATGCAGGGGTCAGCGTCTACTTCCGCAGGCAGCCGGGCCATTTTGCAGATGCACCCGATGATGCAGGTGTCGCCTTGCGGTGGAACAAAGCGTTCTGA
>CAZTFZ010000138.1:0-5150 GCA_964613105.1 uncultured Porphyrobacter sp.
GTTTCGCGAATGATCGGTTCCAAGCGCGCGCGGCGTTTCGGGCTCAATTTCTTTGAATCGTCGATCCCCGTTAGCCGTTCGCCGACAGAAGGCTTGCACAGAACGAGCGCTGCGGCCACAACAGGGCCAGCCAAAGGCCCCCTGCCCGCCTCATCCACGCCAGCCACAAGCGGCGTGACCAAAGGCGAAGCCGAAGGGCCCGTATCAGACTGACTTTCAGGAGCTCCGAAAAGCATGCGCAATCCATCCATAATACTAGCAGGTTTATCGCCCCTTTTGCTCGCGGCAAGTTGCGGCACAGCACCAAGCGGGGATAGCGTCGCGGCCGCCGCCAATGAAACGGCACGGCCAACGGCTGCGACCAGCGCCTCGGCGACCAGTTTTGATGGCAATTTCGCGGTGACAGAAATCGCCAGCCTTAACGAACCTTGGGCCGGCGCATTTGTGCCGGGAACCTCCGTTTTGCTGGTGACCGAGAAAAGCGGGTCTATTCGCGGCTTTGATACTGAAACCGGCCGCACATTCGAAGTAAGCGGCGTGCCAACGGTCGATTACGGCGGCCAAGGCGGGCTTGGCGATATCGCCTTTCGTTCTAGCGAAACCTCCGACAAATTGGGCGGCCAACGCATCTATTTAAGCTACGCTGAGAGCGGCGAAAGCGATACGCGCGGCGCAGCGGTTGGTGCAGGCCAGCTGACTTGCGACGACAATACATGCACAATTACCGCTTTCGAGCCGGTCTGGCGGCAAGCCCCCAAAACGACTGGGCGCGGCCATTATTCGCACCGGCTTTTGTTCAGCCAAGACGAAACGCAGCTGTTCATCGCCAGCGGTGACCGCCAAAAGCTTGAGCCAGCCCAAGACAATTCCAACACATTGGGCACAATCGTCCGCCTCAACTTGGATGGGTCGCCCGTCGCTGACAATCCCCTAGCCAGCGGCCCACAGGTCTCCCGCGACATTTACAGCTGGGGACACCGCAATATCCTTGGCATGGCCTATGATAGCGAAGGCAAGATGTGGGAGATTGAGCATGGTCCCGCTGGCGGTGACGAGCTGAACCTTGTTGCCAAGGGCGCGAATTATGGCTGGCCCACACGCTCCAACGGCAAGCATTACAATGGCAATCCGATCACGGATCACAGCGCTGACGATGGCTTTACCAAGCCTGCTATCACATGGACGCCGGTTATCGCGCCGGGCGATATGATCGCATACACTGGCGATATGTTTGCAGGAATGAAGGGCGACATGCTGGTTGCGGGCCTGCAATCGCGCGGGCTAGTTCGGATCGCAATCGAGGGCGACACGGCCCGCGAGGTGGCTCGTTATGATCTGGATAACCGCATTCGCTCTGTGATCGAGGGTCCAGACGGCGCGCTCTTCGTGCTGGAAGATGGCGAAGGCGGGCGTTTGCTCAAATTGACGCCTGGCTGAGACAGGCCGGTCAAACCCCACTAAACCAAACCAGCTTTTGTGCGGCCAATAGGAAATTCATCGACACAGCGTCCTCGCGCGCTTAACCGGCGCGGCATATGGCAACACTTGTTCCCCTAACCGCCGCCCAGCCTGCGATGCTCGATGAATTGCTCGACTCTGTGTTTGGGCCAGACCGGCTTGCGCGCACCGCCTATCGTATTCGCGAGGGTATGGAATGGCTCCAACCCCTAAGCTTTGCTGCGCTGGACGCTGAGGAATATTTGGTCGGCTCAATCCAGCTTTGGCCGATTGCGCTGACCGATCCTGACGGCAAAGCGCACCCCATGCTGATGGTCGGCCCGGTCGCTGTCCTGCACGCGCGCCAAGGCGAAGGCTTTGGCAAGGCGCTGATGAGGGCCGCCTTGGACGCAATCGACCCTGCTGCCACCCTGCCCCAAGTGCTGATCGGGGACGCTGATTATTACGGGCAATGGGGCTTTAGCGCGGACCATACAGGCGGTTGGCATTGCCCCGGCCCGTTTGAGCGTGAGCGCTTGCTGGCTCGGTGTGATAACCCTGCGATCCTGCCGCATAAAGGCATGTTGGGGCCCTGGGGAGTAGCAGCGGATGAAATACCAATTAAGCGATAGCGGCTGCGCACAAAACCTTGGCCAAACGCGCCAAGTCTGGCAACGCTGGTGAGCCAATGCCTTATGAGCCCCCTCCTCACCTTGCCAGTCTGTCGCTTGCCCAAGTGGCCGAGCAAGTTGCCTCACGCAAATTACCACCGCTTGCAAGCTGGAACCCCCAGCAAAGCGGAGACAGCAAGATGCAGATCATGCGCGATGGGCGCTGGTTCCACGATGGCGGCCAAATCAAACGCCCAGCCATGATCCGCGCCTTTGCCTCGCTTTTGACACGCGATAAAACTGGCCAGCATTGGCTTGTGACGCCCTTTGAAAAGCTCACCATCGAGGTAGAAGACGCCGCGTTTCTCGCGACCGATTGCCAAGCGATCGAAGACGGCTTGGCCTTTCACCTAAACAGCGATGATTTGGTCGTCGCAGGCCCCGACAATCCGATTATGGCTCGCGGCGATGCCGATGCTCCTGCCATTTATGTCGCCGTTCGCAATGGTTGCGAGGCCCGGCTCAACCGGTCCACTTACGAGCAGCTTGCCAATATCGCGCTGGCCAAGCCTTTCGACAAAAACGCCGGAGCAAACGAGGCTTGGACCGTGGCGAGCCAAGGCGCTCGCTTCTCTCTTATTCCAGCATGAGCCGCAATCCAGCCGATCTCTTTTCGCATGTCAGCGCGCTTTACGAGGCTGGCCACAGGCGCGAAGTGACTGATTTGCACAGCGACGCAAGATTTGGCGCTGCCAGCAGAACCGCCAAAGCGGCAGTGCTCATTGCGATCACGGATCGGGCCGAGGAAGACGGCGGACCGGGGGTTATCCTAACCCAGCGGCCCGACACTATGCGCGATCATCCCGGCCAAGTCGCTTTTCCGGGCGGCAAGTTGGAACAGGGTGAAACCGCCATCACGGGCGCTCTGCGCGAGGCCGAAGAAGAGCTTGCGCTTGATCCCAGCAAGGCGCGCATCATTGGCCCAACCGACCGCTATCAAACGGGCACAGGCTTCGACATCACGCCAGTGCTGGCAATCATACCGCCCGATTTACCCCTTGTGGCCGAGCCGCGCGAAGTGGAAAGCTGGTTCGAAGCGCCGCTGGCACTTGTTATGGATGAGCGCAATTGGACGCATAATTCGGTGTTTTGGAACGGAGCCGATCGCGCCTATCTGGAGCTCGATCATAAGGGCTATCGGATTTGGGGCGTGACCGCCGCTATCCTTGCGAATATGTCGCGCCGCTTGCAATGGATGGACCATGCCCATGGCTAACACACTCAAAGCTGCCGATTGGACCAGCCGCAAAGGCCTTTTCGCGCTCACCAAAGCTCTGGGGGCTGATGACATGCGCTGGGTCGGTGGATGCGTGCGCGACACATTGCTGGGCATCGCCGTTAATGACGTCGATTGCGCAACCCTGCACCACCCGGGCAAGGTTATCGATCTGTGCAAAAAGGCCGGTATTCGCACCGTCCCAACGGGCATTGACCATGGCACCGTGACGGCGGTTTTGCCCGATGGCCCCGTTGAAGTGACCACTGTGCGGCGCGATGTCGCCACGGACGGCAGGCGCGCGACCATTGCCTTTGCGACAGATTGGAAAGAGGACGCAGCGCGGCGCGATTTCACCATAAACGCGCTCTATGCTCACCCTGAAACGCTGGAGATTTCGGACTATTTCGGCGGGCTGGATGATTTGGACGCTCGGCGGGTGCGCTTTATCGGCGCTGCGGCTGAGCGCATCAAAGAGGATCATTTGCGGATCTTGCGCTATTTCCGCTTTCAGGCTCGGTTCGGCGCGGATTTGGATGAAGAGGCGATAGCGGCTTGCGAAGAGTTGGCCGACACTTTGAAAGGCCTCAGCCGAGAACGGGTTTCGGGTGAATTGCTGCGGATTTTGGCGCTTGAAAGCCCCTCTGCGACGGTTGAACTGATGCATCGCCTCGGCGTGCTGCCCGTTATATTGCCGGAGGCGCGCAGCAATGAACTCGCTTGCTTGAGTGCGCTTGTCCCGCATGAAGCCGCCCAAACCATCGCAGGCGATCCCATCCGAAGGCTCGCCGCGCTAATACCGCCGATCAAGCCAGTGGCAGAGGCGATTGGCACTCGGCTGCGGCTCTCTCGCAAGCAGCGCGCAAGGCTTGTCAATGCCGCGGAGCGAAAGCCCGAGGATGTAGAAAATCCGCGCGGACTAGCCTATAATCTGGGAATGGAAGGCGCGATTGATCGCTTGAGCTTGGCAGGACAAAGCCTTGCGCTGCTCAAAGATTGGGAGCCACCGCAATTTCCCCTAAAGGGCGGCCAGATTGTCGCTCGCGGTGTTGGCGCTGGACCAGAGGTTGCGCGAATTTTGCAAACCGTGGAACGCCGCTGGGTCGAAGAAAGTTTCCCCGATGAGGCGCGGGTTATGGCGCTGCTGGACCAAGAATTGGCAGGCAGCCAAACTTCGCAAACCTAAACCATAACGGCTATTCTGGCTCTTTGACTTCGCCAAATCGGTTATTGCGAGGGAAGCCTTGTGGCGGCATCCGCCCCGCCCCACCGCGCGCAACCTTCCATTGCCACATATCGTTTTCCGTGCGGGTGCGATCACCCTTGCCGCCCATTGCCCAGCTCAGCCCCTCGGCCAAAGTAAAGGTCGTGGCGTCCGCCATCCCGCCATCGCGATAGCGCTGCAAAGTGACGCCCTGCCCGCGCGCTAGCTCTTTCAGTTCATCAAGGTTGAACACCACCAGCTTGCGATTGTCACCAACCACCGCGACGTGGTCATGCTCGTCTGCAATCGGGCGCACGACGACAAGCTTGCCGCCCTTGCCCGGGTTCACCACCTGCTTGCCCTTGCGCGTCTCTGAAACCAGATCGGCGATCTTCGCACGGAAGCCCTTGCCAATGCTGGAGGCGAGCAAAAGGCTGGCCTTGGGATCGCTCACCAAAAGGCTAACGATTTTGGCCTCGGCATCAATATCAAGCACGCCCTGCACAGGCTCTCCAAACCCGCGAGCGCCGGGCAGTTTATCAGCCCCGAGGGTAAAGAAACGTCCGCTATCGAGCGCGATCAGCAATTTGTCAGTGGTTTGCGCATGCAGAGCAAAGGCGGG
>CAZTFZ010000139.1:0-5138 GCA_964613105.1 uncultured Porphyrobacter sp.
CGGGCTGCCGTGCGATTTGATCATGCGCGACAAATGCCAATAGCCGATCATAATCGCGCCCAGATAAGCGAGCGAATAATAGCGCAAAGTGAAAAACCCGAGGTCTATGCCCGGTTTCAAACCAAGCTCAGCCCATTGGATAGGCACATCAGCCGCGCCCGCAGCAAGTAGTGACAGCACCTAAATATCCTCTTAGAGGTTGAAAAAACGACCTGTGCGGCCTGTTCGACTTTGAGGCGTGATTTTTGCTTTTTGGCAAAGCCGTCTCTTGCGCTCAGCATATACTCAGGCAATTGTATTCAAACAAGCCCGCGCTCCATCATAATGCTTGAGCTGCATTTTGGACGCGGAGAATGAAATGGAAGAGGATAACAAAACCAATGCCCAGTGAACTTGATAATGCAATCGACTCCATCATGGGCGAGCTGATGAAGCCTGGCCAAATGTTTGAGACCGTGCCTTTCAAAGCCTACGGCGTCGAAATGCCAGCGTTCAAATCGGCTCCGCCATCGCTGGCGCATTATCTCGCGTATTTCTGCAATGAGCATAAGGACACGACCTTCATCGTCGATGGCGATCTAAGGCTGACCTTTGGCGAATGCTATGCGGCTGCGACGCACGTTGCCCACTCCCTCGTCACTCAGCATGGCATCACAAAATCAGCGCGCGTTGGCATTGCTGCTCGCAATTCAGCCAATTGGATGATCGCTTATATGGGCATTGTCATGGCAGGCGGCTGCGCGACTTTGCTCAATGGCTTTTGGACAGGCGATGAGCTTGCCTATGGCATCCGGCTTGCCGAATGCGATGTGGTTTTGGCCGATGAAGGCCGCGCCAAAAGGCTGGAAGGCACGGATCACTCAGCAAAAATCGTGCTGTTCACTCATGATTGCGCTCCATCAGAAGGATTGAGCAAGGTTTGGGCCGCAGGCGATACCGCAATGAAAGTTTTGGGCGATTTGGGCCCTGATGACATGGCGACGATCCTCTACACCTCCGGTTCGACTGGCAATTCCAAAGCAGCATGGTCCGACCATCGCGGCGTTATCCATGGCATTATGAACTACATCACCCAAAGCGCGATGGGCAAAGTCTTGCTCGAAAGTCAGGGTCAGGATGTCAGCAACCAGCCAAGCGCTTTGATTGCAGTGCCGCTGTTCCACGTAACCGGCTCAATCCCGCTATACCTTCAATCCTTTGCTATTGGCCGCAAGCTGGTGGTCATGCCGCGCTGGGATGCACGCCACGCGATGCAATTGATGCAAGACGAACAGGTCAGCTATTTCGTTGGCGTTCCGCTGATGAGCTATGAAATTGCGACCCATCCCGACAAAGACAGCTTTGATCTAAGCGCTTGCAAAAGCTTTGCCGCTGGCGGCGCGCCGCGCCCTGTCGATCACGTGACCAAGATTAAAGAGGCGTTCCCAGACGGCTTCCCCTTGCTTGGTTATGGCCTCACCGAAACCAATGCCGTTGGTTGCGGCAATTTGAACGAGAATTACCTCGCCAAACCCGGCTCTACTGGCAAGCCAAGCGTGCCTTTGGTGGATCTGCAAATCCTCGACAATGATGGCAATCCGCGTGCCCAAGGCGAAGTGGACGAGGTTTGCATTCGCACCGTTGCCAATTTCAAAGGCTATTGGAAAAATGACGAAGCGACTAAGGCGGCCTTCACCTCTGATGGGTTTTTCCGCACTGGCGATTTGGGCTATCTTGACGAGGACGGTTACCTCTTCATCGTTGACCGCAAGAAAGACATCATCATTCGCGGCGGCGAGAATATCTCTTGTATCGAGGTGGAAGAGGCAATCTATGCCCATGACGACATCGCCGAATGCTCGGTCTTTGGCGTGCCTGACGAGCGCATGGGCGAAGTGCCAGCGGCTGTCTTTTTGGTGAAGGATGGCGCGAGCCTTAGCGCTGCTGAGCTGCGCGATTTTCTATCAGCCAGCATTGCACCGTTCAAAGTGCCGCAAGAGCATTTGATCTGGACCACTGACGAGACACTGCCGCGTCTTGGAACGCAAAAAGTGGACAAGCGAGCGGTCAAAGCCAGCTTTGCCAAGGACTATCTCTAGGAGTGAACAAGCTGCGCCTTTCCAAACAACGCAAGATCATTGATCGGCGCGCGCTTGCTAGTGAAATCCACGGCTACTTTGCAGCGGAGGGTGAGGCGTCGCGCTCGGCTATTGTCGATGCGTTGAAGGCAGCGCTCGATAATGGCCGCGCTGAAATGCAAGGCCGGCTAGAGGCTAACCCTTCGGCGGGCCATGAATGCACTGGCGGTCAGGCCTTTCTGATCGATCAGCTTGTTCGCGTGATTTATGACCATGTGACAACCCATCTCTATCCCGCTGCCAATCCCACCTCTGGCGAACATATCGCGATTGTGGCGGTGGGCGGATATGGGCGGGCAGAAATGGCGCCGCATTCCGATGTCGACATCGCCTTTATCACGCCCAGCCGAGGCACGCCGTGGTGCGAACAAGTGATCGAGGCAATGCTCTATTTGCTGTGGGATTTGGGCCTGAAAGTTGGTCATTCCAGCCGCACAATCGGCGATACCATCCGCATGTGCAAAGAGGATTTGACGATCCGCACGGCCCAGCTTGAGGGGCGCTATGTCTGGGGTGACGAAGCGCTTTATGACGAATGCTCGCAGCGCTTTTGGAGCGATGTCGTGCGCGGCACGCAGCAGCAATTCCTGCGCGAGAAATTGGCCGAACGCAATACGCGTCACGAACGGATGGGCAACAGCCGCTATGTGGTTGAGCCCAATGTGAAAGAGGGCAAGGGGGGGCTTCGCGACCTGCAAACCCTCTATTGGATCGGCAAATATATGCATCAGGCCCGCAGCGCGTCTGAATTGGTCGATATAGGCCTTTTCACACCGGCTGAATATCGCAGTTTTCGCCGCGCCGAACGCTTTTTATTGGCGGTCCGTTGCCATCTGCATTTTCTGACAGGGCGCGCTGAAGACCGGCTGACCTTCGATTTTCAGCGGCAGATAGCCGAGCGGATGAAATTCGCTGATCGGCCCGGCAAAAGCGCGGTTGAACGCTTTATGCAGTTCTATTTTCTGCAAGCCAAAAGGGTCGGCAGCCTGACTGGCGTATTCTTGGCTCATATTGACGAGGAATTGGCCAAGAAGAAGCGCACAAGCGGCTTTTTTGCAGGGTTCAAAACCAGGCCTCGTTCGCTCAAAGGCTATGTCGTCCATGGCGGCAAAATTGCCGCGCCAAGCGACACTTGGTTTAAGAAAGACCCAGCGCGGCTCATTGAAATCTTCCAATTGGCCGAAGAGCATGAGCTGGAAATCCATCCCGACACCATGCGCCAAGCTGATCGTGACAATGGGCTGATTGACAATGATCTGCGCGAAGACCCGCGCGCCAATGCCATGTTTGTGAAATTGCTATCGGGTCATAATGATCCTGAAACCGTGCTGCGCTGGTTCAATGAGGCGGGCGTATTTGGGCGCTTTGTGCCAGATTTTGGCAAGGTCAATGCGCAGATGCAATTTGACATGTATCACCATTATACCGTCGATGAGCACACCATCAGGGCGATTGGTCTTACCAGCAAGATCGAGCGAGGCGAGCTCAAAAGCGATCACCCGCGTTCGACGCGCCTTATTCACAAAATCTCCAGCCGGCGCGCTTTGTATGTCGCGGTTTTGCTGCATGACATCGCCAAAGGTCGCGGCGGCGATCATTCGGTTTTGGGCGCAGAGGTCGCTGAGGAATTGTGCCCACGCTTTGGTCTGAGCCCATCAGAGACAGACCTTGTTGCATGGCTTGTGCGCGAACATTTGCTGATGAGCGCAACCGCATTCAAACGCGATCTAACCGATCCCAAGACGATTGAGGATTTTGTGGCACGCGTGCAGAGCGCAGAGCGCTTGCGCAATCTTGTGATCCTCACCTCGGTCGATATTCGAGCGGTTGGCCCAGGCACTTGGAACAGTTGGAAAGGGCAATTGCTCGGCGATTTGTATGACGCTGGTCAAGAGCGCTTGAGGCTGGGCCATATGCGCCATGGCCGAGCAGAGACCGTCGCTGCAAAACAGGCCAAAGTCGCCGAGCTTTTGTCAGAGAATGAAAAAGGCCCTGACGACTTAGTGGCGCTGCATGGCGAACAGATGGGCGAGCCCTATTGGATCGCTGAGCCAGAGGATATTATCGCGCGAAATCTGCGCCAATTCCATGCCGCGAGAGAGCAAGATCAAGCGCTTTCGGTGCAATGCGAATATTACGAGGATCGCGGCGCAACCCTTGTCACTGTCATTGCGTCCGATCACCCCGGCCTGTTTTACCGGATTGCGGGCGGCATTCATTTGGCTGGTGGGAGCATTATCGATGCCCGCATTCACACCACGCGCGATGGCTGGGCGATTGACAATTTCCTCATCCAAGACCCGCATGGCGGCCCGTTTATGGAAAGCTCGCAGCTAGAGCGGATCAAAGTCAGCATCGCCGATGCTTTGGCCAATCGCGTTGACCTTGCCCCGCGCCTTGCCAAACGGCCCCTGCCGATCAGCCGCTCCAAGGCCTTTGACATCTCGCCGCGCGTTATTTTCGACAACAAAGCCTCTGGCCGCTTCACCGTTATTGAGGTGAATGCGCGCGACCGCCCAGCTTTACTCAACCGCCTAGCGCGCGCTTTGTTTGAAGAGGGGCTGGTGGTCCAATCGGCCCATATCACAGCCTATGGCGAGCGGGCAGCGGACACGTTCTATGTGACCGATGCCATGGGCGACAAAGTGACCGGCACAGAACGGCTCGCTCGGCTTGAAGCAGACCTGATCGAAGCCGCCAGTGACGAGACACAGGCTCGCCTAGAGGACGCTTAAGACTCGGCCCTTATCGTAGCAGGCTGGTCGCATCCGCCATGGCATCATGCACGCGCGTCAGATCTGCATCATCAATGCAATAAGGCGGCATGACATAGGCAGTATTGCCCAAGGGACGCACCAATAGATCGCGCTCACGGAAGAATGCGAGCAATTGCGGGGCGAGATTTGACAGATAGCCAGCGCCGTCTGGCACTTCGTAATCGACCGCAATCATTGTGCCGCATTGCCGCCCGCCTGCAATGCCGGGGGTCTTGGTAAGCTTGGCTAGGCCTTGGGCCTGACG
>CAZTFZ010000140.1:0-5109 GCA_964613105.1 uncultured Porphyrobacter sp.
GTGGCGGAGAGACAGGGATTCGAACCCTGGGTACGGTTGCCCGCACAGTAGTTTTCGAGACTACCCCGTTCGACCACTCCGGCATCTCTCCGCATTCAAAACAAATAGCAAAGCACGAAACAGATCACGCACAACCATTTATTCCGAAGAGAGGCGCGGTTAGCTGAGCCCCTCTGGCTTGCCAAGCCCCTATCGCACTAGCCATCAAGCCCGAGCCCTTGTGATACGGTCTCCAGCGATGCCCAATTCCTCGTCGAGCGCCTCAAAAGCGTTGATGTTAACCACATTTATGGTTGCCATGCAGGCCAGACCACACCATCTAGAGTGGCATGGAACGATCAGTCTTCTTCTCTCCCCAAGCTGGCCGAAAAATCGACGCGCCAACCAGCCTCACAGCCAATTTCTCAATCGGCGCAGTGGTGCGGCACAGGATCTTTGATTTCCGCGGCGTCATATTCGATATTGACCCAGTCTTTGCCAATAGCGAGGAATGGTATGCGGCCATCCCTGAGGAAATCCGCCCGCACCGCGAACAGCCCTTTTATCACCTTTTTGCCGAGAGCGACGACAATTCCTACGTCGCTTATGTCAGCCAGCAAAACCTGCTCGCCGACGCTTTGGGCGGGCCGGTGGACCATCCCGATGTTCAAGAGATGTTCGAGAGCTTTGAGGACGGACAATACCGCATGCGGCGGGCGTTAACGCACTGACACCCTTGCGGATCGAAACTTAGTTTTTGATTTTCCAGCCTGATTTCAGCAATTGATAGGTAACAGTTGCAAGCGCCAGATTGAGCACCAGCAGGCCCAGTGCAGCATAGACGATCGGCTGTGCGCCCTCGCCAATATCGCTCACCCCAAGGAAGCCATAGCGGAAGCCCGAGATAACATAGAAGAATGGGTTTGCCCGGCTAACCAATTGAAAGGCGGGCGCAAGATTATCGATCACGTAGAATGTACCCGACAAAAGACTAAGCGGTGCGATAACAAAATTGCTGATCGCAGCGTTGTGATCGAATTTCTCCGACCAAATCGAAGTGAGCAGACCCAATAGAGCGAGCAAAACCGCCCCCATAAGGCCGAACCAGATTATCGCCCACAAATGCGCAACGCCCAAACTGACCCCTGGATAAAGCATCATGGCCGCAGCCACGGTCAGCCCCACCAAAACGCCGCGCGTTACCGCCGCTCCAACGATGCCAGCCATAATCTCACCTTGCGACAAGGGCGGCATGAGCAGATCAATGATCGTGCCTTGGATTTTCCCGGACAAAAGCGAGAATGAGGCATTGGCAAAAGCGTTTTGCATCATGCCCATCATGATAAGGCCAGGCGCAACAAAGCTTGCGAATGGCACGCCGAGAACTTCACGGCCTCCTCGTCCCAAAGCGACCGAGAAAATCACAAGAAACAGCAAGGTGGTGACAGCGGGCGCCCAAATCGTCTGCGTTTGCACTTTCACAAAACGCCGCACCTCCTTGATATAGAGGCTGAGCAAACCCACCTTATTGATGCCCGAGATGGCCGTTTGGCCGTGGGCGTGGAATTGAGGCTGAAATTTGCCGCCATTTTCCGCTTCAGCGGCGGGCGTGGATGAAGTTTGCGTCAGATGTGCTTGATCGGCCATGCAGGCGCGCCTAAGGCTTGGGGTGACGCCTGACAAGGCTTGATAATAGCTGGGCAAATTGGTCGCCCAATGCAGGCGAGCCGGATTTGAATGGTTTAGCATTGCACTTTGAGCCGAAACGTTAGAGCCAGAAACGCTGGCGATGGCACAAAATAGAGAATGAGAATTTCATGAGTTGGACTGACGAGCGTATCGGAACGCTTCAGAAAATGTGGGAAGGCGGCTCGACCGCTAGCCAAATCGCAGAAGAGCTTGGCGGGGTCAGCCGCAATGCAGTGATCGGCAAAGCGCATCGACTAGGGCTGAAAGCGCGCCCCTCGCCTGTGAAAGCGGCTGAGAAAAAGAAAAAGGCTGCGGCTGCCAAAAAGGCAAGCACGGCGGCAAAGCCCACTCCGCGCAAAGTCACGCCGAAAACGGCCGCAAAAGCTGGAGCACGTCCGCCCGGTGGCCGTCCGCAAATTCCTGCGTCACACACGCAAGATGCGAGCATTCCCTCGCAGCCTGTGCCGAATAAAGCACCGGACTTGCCCAAGATCGTGTCAGTCGGTCCGGGCGGCTTTTTGCGCCAGGGCCCCGGTGATCAGCAACCCCCTATCCCGCCTGCTCCGCCGCGCCGCTTGGTGCCTGCCAAGCCAAGCCCAGAGATTGCGGATAAGACCAGCCTTTTGGACCTGTCTGATAAAGTATGCCGCTGGCCAATGGGTCACCCCGGCGAGGCAGACTTCCACTTTTGCGGCTCTCAGGTAAATCCGGGCTTTCCTTATTGCGTTGAACATTGCGGGCGGGCCTATCAGGCACAGCTGCCGCGCGGTGCCCGCAGACCCCCTCCACCATTGCCCTTTGGCGGGCCCAGAGTACGTTAAAGAGTACGTTAAACCGCTAGGTGAAAGGCGGACGGCTTGAGGCGCATATGCAGTCGCAGGACTAAGCCCTCAAGACGAGGCATGACGCATTGGGCCTGTGCATTCGCGTAAAGAACTCAAACACACGACAATTAAAGGCCCGCCGGTTTTGTATCGGTGGGCCTTTTGTCTATGGTCAGTCGCGCGTTGCAATCAGCGAAGATATTATCTTGGCTGCAATTTCTTGGTCCTGATTTTTGGAGAAACCCTATGTCACTGTCACTTCACGAAGCCTTCGTTCCCGGCTGCCAACAAGGATTGGGCGCAATTAAGGGCCTGATTGATAAGGCAGAAGCCCATGTGAAGGAAAAGGGCCTCAGCGACAGCGATCTGATCGAGGCGAAATTGGCCGACGATATGTGGAACCTGCCATGGCATGTGCGCTCATCTTGGGTTCACTCCGCCTTCGTCATTTCGCTTTTGCCTAGCGGTGCGTTCTCACCTGACTTTACCGAGATACCGCAGGATTGGGACGCGATGCGCGCAATGGTTGGCGATGCCGAGGCACAGCTGGCTGATGTTAGTGTCGATCAGTTGGAGGAGTTTGCGGACAAAACCATAGGCTTTGAGCTTGGCGGTAAACGCTTGATGGAATTTACCGGACAGAATTTCCTGCTCAGTTTCAGCCTACCCAATTTCTATTTTCACACCACAACCTTCTACGACATTTTGCGGATGAAGGGTGTAGCACTGGGCAAGCGCGACTTCATGGGAGCACCTCGCGTTTTGGCCGGTTGAGATCAAAACGAGGGAAACATATGAATTCGAAGACACTTATGGTGCTGGCTAGCGCCGCACTCATCGTACCCAGTGCCGCTCAGGCTGAATTGCCTGGCTCGGTAAAGGCCATGATTGATGCAGCGATTGCAGGCGGTGATCCAGCCGCTGTTGCGACCGTGATTGATCTTGCCAAGCAGACCAATCCCGATGACTTGCCTGCGATCGAAGCGATTGAGGCAGAGTTTGCAGCAACCCAAGAAGCGGCGGCCGTGCAGGCAGCAGCAGCCGAGGAAGAAGCCATCCGCAGCGCTGGCCTGCTCGACAATTGGAGCGGCAGCGGCGAGATCGGCGCATTCCGCTCGACCGGCAACAGCAGCAATACAGGTGTGAGTGCCGGCATCAACCTTGAGCGTACGGGCATCAAATGGCGGCACAAGCTGACCGGATTGGCTGATTTTCAACGCTCTGCCGGCATCACCACGCGCGAGCAGTTTTTGGCTGCTTATGAGGCCAATTACGACATTAATGATCGCCTGTTCGCTTATGGATTGGCACAATGGGAGCGTGATCGCTTCCAAGGCTTCTCCTCGCGCATCTCCGCCTCGGGCGGCCTTGGCTATCGAGTGATCGACAATGAGCGCATGCAGCTCTCTGTCAAAGGCGGCCCCGCTTTTCGCCAGACCAATTTTGTGGGCGGCGGAAGCGATAGCGGGGTTGCAGCCCTTGGTGCGCTCGACTTTGATTGGCAGATTACCGATACGATCAAGTTCACCGAGGATGCCAGCGCCTATATCCAGTCGGGCGGCTCAAGCTTTAACTCGACTACGGGGCTAGAGGCGGCCTTAGGCAGCAGCCTGACAGCGCGCGTGGCCTATGTGATCGACCATGAAACCAATCCGCCACTGGGGGCCGTAAGAACCGATACTTTGACACGGTTCACCCTGATCTACGGTTTCTAATCCAGGTTATTTGAGCTTCGGCTCGAATTTGAATCAAGCGAAAGGGCCGCGCAGTTTTGAGACTGCGGGGCCCTTTTTCATGCTCGGAAAGCAGCTGCGCCTAATGGCGGCTCTGCGCAAACCAGATGGTATGGCGCGGGCCCTTATTGTTAGGCCTCGCCCGGAAAAAACGCTCTTCCACATTCAGCCGCGCATCGCGCAAGCGCCGATTGAAGGAAGGATCAGGCCCGGCTGACCAGATCGCCAGAACACCGCCCGGTGCCAAGGCATCGCGCGCTTTCGCAAGCCCAGTGCGCGAATAGATACGGTTGTTGTCCTCGCGAACCAAGCCATCGGGCCCATTGTCGACATCGAGAAGGATCGCATCAAACTTTGCGCAAGTGCCGTCATTCGCGTCATCAATCAGCGCGGCGACATCGCAAATCTTAAGATCAAGGCGCGGGTCGTCCATGCAGTCGCCTGTCAGCTCAGCCATCGGTCCCTTAGCCCATTCGATGATTTCCGGCACAAGTTCTGCCACCACGATTTGCGCCTGTGGCCCAAGGCGCTTTTGCGCAGCCCGCAAGGTAAACCCCATGCCGTAACCGCCGATCAGCATGCGCGGGGCAGCGTGGTCAATGCGGTCCAATGTTTGCTCGGCTAGCTGCTCTTCGGAATATCGCATTCGCGTGCTCATCAGCTCATTGCGCTGGAGCGTGATCATAAAGTCGCGTCCATGACTGATGAGTTGCAGCTCTTCGCCGTCGGGAACTTGGGCAGTGTCGATAAGTTCACGTTTGAGCATTTGGGAGCCACTAAACGATTTGGTGCAAGCTCACCAGACCTGTTCTGGCTTGGAATGGCCGGCGAGCTCAGCTTCCTTGTTTATCGCACGCCGTCTGGCGCGCTATATCCTCGGCCCC
>CAZTFZ010000141.1:0-5093 GCA_964613105.1 uncultured Porphyrobacter sp.
GCCGCTGCTATGCTGGCGGCATTTTGCTGTTCTATTTCCTTGGGTATCTCGATCAGAACCGTAAATCCGCCGCTTTCAGGAGAGCGGATCTCAAACACATGTTCGTCGCTATATGCCTGAGCCAAGCGGTCGCGAATATTGGCAAGGCCAACGCCTGTGGAATCGGTGGTTTTGAGCCTGCCTTGGAGCGCGCTTGTGAGGCCAGCCCCGCTGCTCGACACAGTCTCACCAACGCCCGGCCCAGTATCAGCGACCTCAATCCTGAGCCGCTTGCCTTGCGTTTGCGCTGTGACCGAGATTTCCGCGCCATCCATTTGCGGGCTAACCGCATATTTGATCGCGTTCTCAATCAGCGGTTGCAGCAGCATTGACGGGATCGTGCATTTTGCCGCCTCAGGCTCAATATCAAACGTGGTTTGAAGCCGATCTTCAAAGCGCATGCGTTCGATATCCAGATAGAGCATTAAGGTCTCAATTTCCTCGTTAACGGTCACTTTTCCGCCCGGTTCGACAATCAAAGTATGCCGCAAAAAGCTCGAAAGCCGCGTCAGCATAGCATTGGCCGGCTGGGTCTGTTTCAAGAGAACCAAAGTGCTGATCGAGTTTAAAGTGTTAAATAGGAAATGCGGGTTGAGCTGGTAGCGCAACATGGCGAGTTGAGCGCTGGTGGCCTGCATCTCTAGCCGCGCAAGCCGATCTTGCTGCTCTTCCACCTGCACAAAGAAGTTGATCGCATAATACAATGCCGACCACGCGCCGAGCACCGTGAGGTCGTAAAAATAGATGCCGATGAACAGGCGCGCAAAGCCTGCCTCGCTATCGGGCCGTGCCAAATCGAGCACCGAACTGTCGATGAAGGCATGGAGGCCCACCGCTGTCGCCAGCACGGCTGCGGTTGATCCCCAAGTGATGAGCGGCTTGCGATTGATGAGCTGGCCAAAGATCACCGCTAGAATGAGGCTGATCGAAAAGCCGGTTAGGCCTTGCAACAGGATGATGACGAGAAAGTCCCAGCTTTGCTCATTCGCGATGGCAGAGATACTGCGCAGGCCAATAGCGCCGCCCCACCCCAAAGACTGGAGCATCCAAAACGCACGGTTCTTATTTGCAAAGAACGGCGAGGGGGCGATGGGCAAAACGGCCATAGAGCCAATCCTAATTAGACGAATTGCCCCAATAGACGAATTGCAAGGGCGATGGCCAGCCGCTACACTGTTTTTCAATATGGGCTTTTCAAGATGAGCGAAAAGCCAAAAGGTGAGGAGAGTGAAAAATGGGTAGCGAAGAAACAGGCGATCAAGCGCGCGCGAAATTTCGTGAAATGAAAGAAGGCACAGCGGAAGATTGGGCCATCATCGGCGGTGAATATCGTGAATTTGCCAAGGATTTGCCCGATCGTGTGCTGGCTCACCTAAAACTGCTCGATGGCGATTTCGGCGGATTTCCGGTCGACCGGCTAGAGCATTCCTTGCAAACCGCCAGCAGAGCGCACCGCGATGGTCGGGGCGAGCAATATGTCGTCATGGCGCTTTTGCATGATATGGGCGACACGCTTGGCTCTTACAATCACCCAGAGGTCGCAGCGGCGATTATCAAGCCGTTTGTGACCGAGGAAATTCACTGGATTTGTCAGAATCACGGCGCTTTTCAGGGCTATTACTATTTCCATCACCTCGGCATGGACCGCAATTTGCGCGACAAGTTTGAAGGCAATGCTCATTTCAAAGCCTGCGAAGAATTTTGCGAGAAATATGACCAAGCGGCGTTCGATCCTGACTATGAAAGTGAGCCCTTGGAATTCTTTGAGCCCATGGTGCGCCGAGTGATGGCGCAGCCCTTGGCCTCGATGTATAAATCAGCGCTTGAGGATGAAGCGGCCTAATCGTCAGCAGATTTGGCTCTGGCTAGTTCGGTAAAACCGGTCGCCCAATTAGCCTTTGCGTCATTGGCAAGTGCGGCCTCCACCGCTGCGATTTCCGCCTCAATCAGCTCCACTCGCTCGTCCCAGCCATCATGGCTGCGCTTGCGGAACAGACCGCCACCATGGCGCGGGCCCCAGCGCTGCATAAAGCGGCTGGCGGCATGCGGGTCGTAGCCAGCATTGGCGAGCAGCCAAGGCATCAGCCGGTCAGCATCCCTCTCGGTTAGCCGGACGAGCCTGTTCGAGCGCCCTTTGGCGTCGAGCAAAGCGCGGTGGCCAAGCAGATTATGGGCCAGCTCATGCGCGACGGCTGCGGCAAATTCGTCCTCGGCATAGGCAAAGCCGGGAAATTTATGGCCAAGGATAACGCGTGTTCCATCAGCCATTGCCCCTTTGCCGCGCAAATGCACTTCGAAACGGCTGGGGCATGTGGGAACGCCGTGAACGACCGCGCCCATGGGTGGCTTGTCGCTATCGGTGACTGCGGGCTCCCAAACCAGTAAGGCGCTGCCATTATGAGCCAAATGCGCGTCAATGCGATCATTCACCGCTGCCATACGCTTCCAGCGCGGTTCGCCTGTCACCTCAGCTGACGGAAAGTCGCGCGGAAGATTGGCTGATGCCGCCTCAACCAGCGTGTCATTGGTTCTGATCTGCGCGGCCTCGGCAGGAGAGCCCGGTGCGACGGCTTGCACGGCTATGTCGCCCGATAGGCCCAATTCTGCTCGTACAGCGTCTGGATCGCCATAGCTTTGCGCGTCATGCAGTAGAAGGCCGATAGAGGGCGCAGCATTGTCGCAAAATTCTGCATTGGCAGATGCAAGCCGCCAGCCGGTTGAGAACAGCTGCGCCTCAAGCCGTTGCAGGCGTGCTAACTCGCTTTCACCCGCTCTATTTTCGCGCGCATTGCTGTTGCCTGATTGCGCAACGGCTGCACTGGAGCTGGTAAAAGCGAGGGACGGTAATGCGCAAACGGCCAGCAAAAGCGCGAAACGCCAAAACGGGCCTTCAAAAGGCATGATTTACGAGGTTTCCTCTAACGCCTCTGCCAGTTCCTCATAACCCACCGCGCCTTGAATGACAGAGCTGCCCGCCACCCAGCTC
Organism: uncultured Porphyrobacter sp.; assembly: GCA_964613105.1. GTDB lineage: Bacteria > Pseudomonadota > Alphaproteobacteria > Sphingomonadales > Sphingomonadaceae > Erythrobacter. Next base: position 3,026 of record CAZTFZ010000141.1, read on the forward strand.
GGCGTGCCGGTAAAGCCAAGCGTGCGGGCCATGGACGTATTGCGCGCCAGTTCCTGCGTGGCCTCATCAGAAGTGGCGTAGCTTTGTGCTGCCTCCATATCGAGAGCAGCGGTTTGGGCTGCGCTTGCGATATTGGCGGGGCTGGGCGGCCCAGCGGCAAACATGGCCTTGTAGAAGGCTTGATATTTGCCTTGTTTTGCAGCGGCCAGAGCCATCCGCGCTGCGTCTTCAGAGCCGTTGAAGATCGGCCATTCGCGCACGACGACGCGCAAATTGGGATCATCTGCAATCAAGCGATCAATGTCTGGCCCCGAAGAGCGGCAAAAGCCGCAGCCATAATCGGTGAACTTTACGAGCGTGCGTGTGCCTTGCGGATTGCCCAAAACAGCGCCCGGAAACGGTGCTGTTACCTCGCCGCTCAACTGCGCGAGCTGAGCCTCGCCCTCTTGGCGTTGCAAAGCCTCGGCCATATCGGGAAGAATCTCAGGATTGCTGACGAGATATTGGCGGGTAAGGCCATTGCCAAAGCCGCTCAGCGACCAAAACCCAGCGCCAACAAAGCCAAAGATAAGCGCCAAACAGGCGGTGAGGATGTTCTGTTTCATGGGCGGCCCTTGTAAGGTTTTTTGCGAGCTTATGCCAGAGCTATGGGTGCAACGGGAGCTTAGCTGTTAGCGTCGCGGAATTGTTCCAGCAGAGCCCGTGCTTGCAGGCCGATGTCTTGCGCTCTGATCCAATCGGGGGAGCCAACCGGCAGGCCATCCTCGGCAATCCGCGCGCTGCGAATGGCGAGCGTATATTGGCGGCTTAAAACTTGTTGCTCAGCGCTGGCCAAATGGGCGCGGGGCAAATCATCGCGGGCCGCATAGACCACGCCCAACTGGCGCCATGCAAAAGGATTGAAGCGGTCTTTGGCCACGGCGGCGCGCAAGACTTGCTCAGCCTCGGCGAAATTGTCTTCATCTTCCGTTGCGATCAAAGCATGGCCAAACATGGATGCGATCAGGGGGTGCGCATTGGTTAGCTGCGTCGCTTTGCGCAAAGACACAAGCGCCTCGTCAGGGCGACCCGATTCGAGCAGAACCTGCCCTCGCAATTCTAGGAAAAAAGGATCGTTGGGGGCGCCTTCGATCAGGCTATCCGCCTCTGCCAGCGCTTGTTCGACCTCGGCATTCTTGTGATAGGCATAGGCCCGCGCATAGCGAGCGCGAACGCTTTGGTCGCTGGTGGGATAATCGAGCAGGGTCCGGCGCGGGGTGGCAAGATAGCCTGACAATTTTGCTTTGATCCGCAAAAACTGGCGCTGCAAGCGCGCATCGCTGGGTGTGTCCCAAGCAGGGTCGCGGACATAGCTGTCACGAAGGATTGCAATCCGGTCGCCCGACAAGGGGTGGGTGCGCACAAAGGTCTGATCGTCATCTTGCGAGCGGCCATAGCGAAATTCGAGATTTTGCAGCTTTTTGAAAAATTCGAGCGATCCGCGCCCTGAAATGCCAGCATCAGACAGATAGCGAGCGCCAGCTGCGTCCGCGCTGCTCTCTTCAGAGCGCGAATAAGCGAGAAATTTGCCGATAGCCGCGCGCTGCCCAGCTGAAATCGCCGCCAATGCAGCATCGCCCGATCCCGCCAAGGCAGCGCCAATGCCCACCAGCAAGGATAGGATTGAGATATTGCTGGCAGCCTGCGCTCCTTCGCCGCGCCGCGAGATATGGCCGCCTGTGATGTGACCTAGCTCGTGTGCAATGACCCCTTGCACTTCGCCGACATCCTCTGCTGCCTCGATCAGGCCAGTGTGCAAATAAACGATCTGGCCCCCTGCGACAAAGGCATTGATCGAAGGGTCGTTGATGAGCACGACATCGACATTGCCAGGATCGAGTTCTGAAGCCTCAACCAAAGGCGCTGCGATTTCTTGTAAGAACCGTTCTGTCTCAGCATCGCGCAGAATGGATTGCGCGCGCACAGGCGCTGCGATCAAAGCAAGCAGGGCCAGCGCGGCGAGGCATTGCGCGAATGGGATGGGAAAAGGGCGTGTGTAGAGGGGCATAACACAATGCTAGCCCAATTT
>CAZTFZ010000142.1:0-5042 GCA_964613105.1 uncultured Porphyrobacter sp.
AGCGAGAGCAGTTCAAGCAGTTCGGGCAGCAGCTCATCGAGCAGTCGCTCGGCCTCTGATGGGCAGGACCCGACAGGCACTGCGGTTACGCCCGCTGCCCCTGCCGCGCCTGTTCCTGCGCCAGCTCCAGCGCCTCAAGCAGCGCCCCCCCCTGCGCCTGAGCCGGTTGAAGCGCCCAGTTCAAGTTCAGGCTCAAGTTCAAGTGATGATGGCGGGCCGATTGATCTCTTACCGCCTTTGCGCTGAGATTTAGCCAGCCTTCGCTTTGGCTTCCTCTTCCTCTGCCAAGCTTGGATAATCAATATAGCCAGCAGGGCCGGGGAAGTACCAGCTCTTGGGCACATCGACATTGGGGTTGAACGGAGCGCCTTGGCGGATACGAACCTCAAGATCGGGATTGGAGATATAGGGTCTGCCATAGCTCACCGCATCGCAGCGTCCGCTCGCGACATCGGCCTCGCCTTCCTCGGCAGTGTAGTCAGAATTGAGGATCAGCGGACCTGTATAGATCGAGCGGATGAGCGCGTCTTGCTTGGGCACATCGGTCTTGCCAAATGTGCCCTCAGGACCGGGTTGGCGCAATTCGAGAAAGGCTAGGCCAAGCTCTTCCACCACTTTTGCCGCTTCGCCAAAGATCGCTTCTGGTTGGCTGTCGTCTGCGCCTTGGGAATCGCCATTGGGCGACAGGCGAATGCCGACCCTGTCTGCGCCCCAGACGTCGATCAACTCCTCCAACACTTCACGCATAAAGCGCGTGCGGTTTTGGACGCTGCCGCCATATTCATCGGTCCGTAAATTCGAATTATCGCGCAGGAATTGATCGACCAAATAGCCATTGGCGCCGTGCAATTGCACTCCGTCAAATCCGGCCTTCTTGGCGTTTTCAGCAGCCCTGCGATAATCGCCAATGGTCCGCTTAATATCCTCATGCGTCATTTCACGCGCGGTTTCGTTATCCTTGCGACCCTCAGGCGTGTGAGCATGACCAGGCGCACGTGTTGCGCTGGCGGAAAGCGGCGGCTTGCCATCGAGAAAATAGGGATGAACGATCCGGCCCATATGCCACAATTGCATGACGATTAGTCCGCCAGCATCATGCACAGCCTTGGTCGTCGCCTTCCAGCCCTCAACATGATCATCGCTCCAGATGCCGGGCGCAGACGGCCAGCCAAGCCCTTCGCGGCTAATGCCGGTTGCCTCTGTCAAAATCATGCCAGCACCAGCGCGCTGCCGGTAATAGGTCGCCATCATATCATTGGGTTGAAACATCGGATCAGCCGCGCGGCCACGCGTGAGCGGCGCCATGAAAATCCGGTTTTTCGCGGTAAGCGCGCCCATTTTAAGCGGCTGGAACAGGCTGTCGGTCATCTCTCTTGTCTCATTTCTTTTTTGAAAGCGGTTCGCGTTTGTTGCTTGCAAGAGCTAGGGCACAGCCATGACGGGTGCAAGCATGCAAATTCAGACCCCCAGGGGCGGCGAGGCGGCAAAGCCCCAGCAGCCAAAGCCCGCCGCATGGCTTTTGCTGGCCGCCCTTTTGGCGGGCAATGTCGCTCTGGCGCTTGGCCCATGGTCCGTTCGCCTTGCCGATAGCGGGCCGGTGAGCGCGGCTTTTTGGCGGCTAGCCTTAGCGCTGCCGTTTCTGGCGCTTTTGGCGCGCGGGACTGGCCAAAAGCTTGGCGGTATTCCGCGCGGCACGCTGGCCTTAGTGGCTTTGGGAGCAATTGCTTTTGGGCTCGACCTTGCAAGCTGGCACATTGGGATAGAGCGCACTCGGCTGGGCAATGCGACCCTGTTTGGCAATGCCGGTTCGATCATCCTGTTGTTTTGGGGCTTTATCATCAGCCGCACTTTGCCGCGCGGGCTAGAATGGCTGGCGATTGTGCTCGCATTGGGCGGGGCGGGGATATTGCTGGGCCGCAGCATGGAAATCTCCACCGCAACGCTGATTGGCGATCTGTTTTGCTTGGCCGCAGGATTGTTTTACGCGGTCTATCTTCTGACGCTGCAAGACGCTCGCAAGAATATCGGCGGGTGGAGCCTGCTTGTCTGGGTGAGCATTTTTGCTTGCCCGCTCTTGCTCGCCATCGCGATTGCGCTGGGCGAGCCTGTCTGGCCGACTGACTGGACGCCGATCATTGTCCTCTCGCTGCTAAGCCAGCTTATCGGGCAAGGCTTGCTGGTCTTTGCGCTGCGCCATTTTGAGCCGCTGGTGATCGGCCTTGCTTTGCTGACCCAACCAGCGATTGCGGCGCTCTATGGTTATGGCGTGTTTGGCGAAGTCCTAGGCCCGCTGGACATGGTCGGCATGGGTTTGCTTGGCGGGGCTTTGGTGGTTGCTCGGGTGAGAGGAGGGTAAACCGCCCCCTCAATCCGCGCTAAACGGAACCGCGCCCAAATCGCCCATTCCAACCGTTCCGCCAGCCATGCCCAGCATCCGGTCTAGGCTTTCCTTCGCTTTTAAGCGCAGACCCTCTTCAATCTCAATCCGAGGCTCCAGATCGCGCAGCGCTGTATAGAGCTTCTCCATCGTATTGAGCGCCATATAGGGGCAGATATTGCACGAGCAATTGCCGTCAGCACCGGGCGCACCGATGAAGTTCTTATTCGGCAGTGCCTTCTCCATCTGGTGGATGATATGCGGCTCTGTCGCGACAATCAGAGTGTCGCCTGAAAACTCCTCAGCATATTTCAAAATGCCGCTGGTCGAGCCGACATAATCAGCATGATCGACAATGGTTGGCGGGCATTCAGGATGGGCCGCAATCGGCGCATCGGGGTGCTGGGCTTTCAATTTCAACAGCTCGGTTTCGCTAAAGGCTTCATGCACGATGCAAACGCCCGGCCACAGCAGCATCTCACGGTCAAATTTGCGAGCGAGATAGCCGCCCAAATGGCGATCAGGGCCAAAGATGATTTTTTGCTCTGGCGGGATCTGCTGCAAAATTGTCTCGGCGCTGGAGCTAGTGACGATCACATCGGACAGCGCCTTAACCTCGGTGCTGCAATTGATGTAAGTGAGCGCGATATGGTCGGGGTGCTTTTCGCGAAAAGCCTTGAACTTTTCAGGCGGGCAGCTGTCTTCCAATGAACAACCAGCATCCATATCGGGCAGGACTACGATCTTTTCAGGGCTGAGGATTTTCGCCGTATCGGCCATGAATTTCACCCCGCAAAAGGCGATCACATCGGCATCTGTTTCAGCCGCCATCTGACTAAGCTGGAGCGAGTCCCCGACAAAATCAGCCAAATCCTGAATGTCTGGCGTCTGATAATAATGCGCCAAAATCACCGCATTGCGTTCCTCGCGCAAGCGCTTGATCTCTTCGAGCAGATCATTGCCCGTGGGAAGTGGTGTTGCAGCAGTCAATTGTCGCCCCTCAGCTGAGTGTCCTTGCCTCTTATATAGCGCATGATGCGGCCATTGCGAGGGCTTTGCGCGCGAGCATGATCTGCAATCGCGAAACTTGGCGCTTAGGCAGCGCTCCACACATCGGCATCATCAACAGCGGCCATTCCGCGCTTTTCAAGGTCGAGCAAATGCGCGGTCACTGACAAAGCCGCCGCTTTGACTAGGCGCGGATCGAGGCCCTTATACATCTCTTTCACCAGCGCTTCGACGCTTTGGCTCTCCTCGCCCAACAAGCGGACAATCTGCCTCTCGCGCTGCTTGCGGTGGCCAATCATTGAGCGCACCAATTGCTTCGGCTTTTCAATCGGAGCGCCGTGCGCTGGGTAATAGATGCGGTCCTCGCGCTCGTAAATCTTGTCGAGGCTTTCCATATAGTCGCGCATATCGCCATCGGGCGGCACGATGACGCTGGTGGACCAACCCATCACGTGATCGCCGGTGAACAAGGCTCCGCTTTCCTCTAGGGCAAAGCACAAATGGTTGGAGACATGGCCGGGTGTGGCAATGGCGCGCAAAGTCCATCCCGGGCCGCTCAATGCTTCGCCATCTGTCAGAACGCGGTCGGGCGCATAGTCTGTGTCAAAGCCCTCGTCAGCGCGCGGCCCCTCCTCGCCAGCGGTTGCAACTTGCGCGCAGCCAATGATCGGGGCGCCTGTGCGCTGGGCAAGAGCGCGTGAGGCGGGCGAGTGGTCGCGGTGGGTATGGGTGCACATAATCGCGGTCACAGGCTCTTCGCCAATGGCCGCGATCAAAGCATCGACATGAGACGCCTCGTCGGGGCCGGGGTCGATCACCGCGCAGCCATCGCCTTCTCCCTTGCTGACGATATAGGTCTGCGTGCCAGTAAAGGTGAAGGGCGAGGGGTTAGCCGCGAGCACACGGCGCACCAATGGCTCGACCAGCTCAGATGCGCCTGTGGGCCATGGCTTTGGCGGAATTTTGACCATGACCGCATCCTATGCCCATATGATTGCGCCCTGTCACCTTAGATGTAATGTAGCCGCGGTGTGATCTCTAGGTGATCCATCCAACAGCTGCGAAAGAGCGAAATCTTATGACTCAATCCATTCTCGTGCTTGATGAAGGGACGACTTCGACCCGAGCGATGGTTTTCGCGGCCGATGGCGCATTGCTGCATGTCGCTCAGGCTGATCTGACCCAGTATTATCCAAAGCCTGGCTGGGTTGAGCATGACGCGGCAGAAATCTGGGACAAGACGCTCGGTTGTGCTCGCAAAGTGGTGGCCGAGGCTGGCGGGGCCGAAGCGATTGCGGCGATTGGGATCACCAATCAGCGCGAGACGATTGTGGCGTGGGATAAGACCACTGGTAAGCCGCTTGCGCCTGCGATTGTGTGGCAAGACCGGCGCAGCGCCGACTTTTGCGCCGAGCTTAAAGAACAAGGCCATGAGGCAGCGGTTCAGGCCAAGACGGGCCTTTTGCTCGACCCCTATTTCTCCGGCACGAAAATGCGTTGGATGCTGGACAATGTGCCAGCGGTACAATCCGCCGCTGCGAAAGGCCGTTTGGCGCTGGGCACGGTCGAGAGCTGGCTGGCGTTCAAGCTTACTGGCGGGGCGGCAGCGGAAAAAGCTGCGCATATTAGCGATGCCAGCAATGCCAGCCGCACGCTG
>CAZTFZ010000143.1:0-5038 GCA_964613105.1 uncultured Porphyrobacter sp.
AGCTTTAGCCTAAGAGGCAAGGGGCCTTTGACTAAGCTCATTGCGCGCTTTCGCCTGCGCCTTGCGCTTTTGCTGCCTCTTCAAGCTTTTGCAGGCCTTCGAACATAGCGGGCTCTTCCTCGTCCCAGCTATGCCTTGGCCCCAAGGTTATCCCGCCATCGACCAATATTGATGCGCCGGTCATGAAACCCGCTGCATCGCTCGCCAAATAGGCCATCGCCTCGGCAATATCAGCAGGCTGCCCGCCGCGCTTTACCGGCTGGGCATTGCTGCTCATCTGAGCGATCATGCCTTTGGCCATGTCCTTTTGATCGTCAGGGATTTCAAGGCTAGAGGTAAAGATATTGGTGTTGATGAAGCCGGGTTGGATCGCGTTCACGCGAATGGAATGCTGGGCCAGATCAGCTGCTGCCATTTTGGTAAGGTGCAAGACACCGGCCTTTGCGACCGCATAGGCGGTCGGCGAATAGCCCGGACCAACCGCAGCAACGCTAGAGACATTGACTACGCTTGCGCCAGGGCGGCCCTTCATATGCGGCACGGCATAGCGGATGCCAAATGCGACCGAGCGCAACAATAGATCCATGGTGAGATCCCACTCATCAGGCTCAATCTCGCTGATATCAGGCCGAGCGCCGCCTGCGCCCGCATTGTTAAGGAGAACGTCGATCCCGCCGGTTTCTTCGCCCGCGCGGTCCATCAAAGTTTTTATGGCGTCGGTAGAGCAGACATCGCATGGCTGAAAGCGGATTTCGCCAGCTTCGCCTTGATAGCCTGCTGCGAGCGCTTTGCCGCCTTCCTCGTCAATGTCCGAGGCATAAACAATTGCACCTTCTTTTGCGAACAGATTGGCCGCAAAAGCGCCAATTCCTGATGCTGCACCCGTTATGACAACAGTCTTGCCAGAGAATCGCATACGCTTTTTCGCTCCCATTTCGTGGGGGTCAGCTTAGGGATGAGCAGCCTCGCGTCAACGCTTTCGGTGGCATATTGCAACCTGACGTTACGGCATCGGTGAATGGCGAAACTCCGCTTGCGGCGCGCGTGCAATCTGGCTTAACGTATGCGTCAAGTGAGAGCACCCTAAGAGGAGAGTCGGGCATGTCCGATATTGAAATTTTCCGCAAAGAGACGCAGCGTTGGCTTGAGGCCAATTGCCCTGCTGAAATGCGCGCGCCTGTTCGCGATGAAGATGATATCTATTGGGGAGGGCGCAAAGCAACCTTCAAAAGCGATGCGCAAAAGGCTTGGTTCGAGGTATGCCGCGACAAGGGCTATACCGTGCCAGCATGGCCTAAGGATTATGGCGGGGCAGGGCTGGGCCCAGCAGAAGCCAAAGTGCTTCGCGAGGAAATGAATGCCATCAATGCCCGCCCGCCTTTGTCGAGCTTTGGCATTTGGATGCTTGGTCCTGCTTTGCTGCATTTCGGCACAGAAGAACAAAAGGTTCATTATCTGGGCCAGATCGCTCGCGGTGAAATCCGCTGGTGCCAAGGCTATTCAGAGCCGGGCAGCGGGTCTGACCTTGTCTCTATGCAAACCTATGGCGCAGATGATGGCGGCGATCACTGGGTCGTCAACGGTCAGAAAATCTGGACCTCTTACGCTGACAAAGCCGATTGGATTTTCTGCCTTGTCCGCACCGATAAAGCGGACAAATACAAAGGCATCACTTTCATGCTCTTCGATATGGAGAGCAAAGGCGTTTCGACCAAGCCGATCCTTTTGATCAGCGGCAATTCGCCTTTCTGCGAGACTTTCTTTGACGATGTAAAAGTCCCCAAGGATCAATTCGTGGGCGAGGTTAATCGCGGCTGGGATGTTGCGAAATATCTGCTTGGTCACGAGCGCGAGATGATTTCAGGCGCTGGTGATGGCGACCGCGCAGCAGGCATTGGCGCCTCGATGAAGCGCAATGCTGGCGAGATTGATCCCTTGCTGCGCGCAGAGCTGGCGATGTTTGATGTCGATGCCTTGGCATATTCTGCCATGGGCGAGAAATTCCTCGACGAAATCAAGGTGGGCAAGGCGCATCCAGCCCAGCCCAATATGATGAAATATGCCGGAACCGAGCTTAACAAACGCCGTCACGAGCTGATGATGAGCGCTGGCGGTTCGCGCAATCTGGAATGGGATAGCGAGGAAACCAGCGGCGGCAAGCCATCGCGCAATTGGCTGCGTACCAAAGCCAATTCGATTGAGGGCGGCACATCGGAAGTCATGCTCAATGTGATTTCCAAACGCATTCTTGATTTGCCGGGAGCCTGATCCATGCCCCTTTATCATAATGAAGATCAGGCCATGCTGGCCGAAAGCGCCAGCCAATTTATGGCCGAAGAAGGCTCCATCAAAAACCAATTGCGCCATTGGCGCGACCGCGATTGCCCCGATGGCTTTGGCCATGCCTTGTGGAAGCAATTTGGCGAAATGGGCTTCACTGGCATTTTGGTGAGCGAGGAAGATGGCGGCGTTGGCATGGGCCATGTCGAGGCGGGCATTGTCTTGGAACAGATTGGCCGCAATCTCACCCCGTCGCCCTTTATGACCAGCGCCGTTTTGGCCGCCAGCGCGATCAATCACGGCAGCAATGATCTGCGCGGGCGCTATCTGCCGGGTCTAGTCTCGGGCGAGAGCGTGTTTGCCGTTGCGATTGACGAGGGCGCAAAGCACCGGCCTGAAACCATCGCCACAAGGGCTGAAAAATCGGGCAATGGTTTTCGGCTGACCGGCCAAAAGGATTTCGTGATCCAAGGCGCAAGCGCGGATATGCTGGTGGTTGCTGCGCGCACCTCCGGCAGCGACGGCGATGACGATGGCATCACTTTGTTTGCCGTCCCAAAAGAGGCTAGCAATATGAGCCATGACGCTGTGCGTTTGGTTGATAGTTCAATGGCAACGCACACAAAATTCGACGGTGTCGAGCTTGATGGCGATGCTGTGATTGGCGAGGTTGATGGGGGCCGCGAGGTTCTCAACGCCATGCTGCTTGCTGGCCGTGTCGGCTCTGCGGCAGAGGGCGTGGGCGTTGCCAGCGGCGCGATGGATATGACCGTCGACTATTTGAAGCAGCGCAAGCAATTCGGAAAGATTATCGGCGAATTTCAAGCGCTTCAGCACCGTGCTTCGCATCTTTACTCGGAAGTCGAGATTGCCCGCGCTGTGGCGATTAAGGCTGCACAATTGCTCGATGGGGGCAGCGAAAAGGCTGATCTGATGGCTTCTGTCGCCAAAGCTAAGGTTGCCAAAACGGCAGGTCTTGCGGTGCGCGAAGGCGTGCAAATGCATGGCGGCATCGGCATGACTGATGAATATGACATTGGCCTCTATATGAAGCGCGACCGCGCTTTGGGCGAATTTTTGGGCGATGCTTATTATCACGCTGATCGCGTGGCACAGCTTAGCGGTTACTAAGAAAAAGGGCGCGTACACATATGGATATTCAGTCACTATTTGGCCTCGATGGCCGCGTTGCATTGGTCACTGGCGGATCGCGCGGGATTGGCAAAATGTTCGTCGAAGGCTTGCTTTCGGCGGGCTGCGCCAAAGTCTATATCTCGGCCCGCAAGGTTGAGCAGATGGACGAGACGATTGCCGAATTCACCGCAAAATTTGGCGAGGGCAAGGTCGAGGGCTTTCCCGCTGATCTCAGCCAAATGGACGGCATGACCCAATTGGTTGAGGCCTTGTCAGCAAAGGAAGACAAGCTCGATATCCTCATCAACAATGCGGGCGCTGCATGGGGTCAGGACTATCTCGAATTTTCCGAGGCTGGCTGGCACCGGACGATGGATTTGAACGTCAAAACGCCGTTTTTCCTCACCCAGAAACTGCATGAGCTGTTGGTCGCTGCGGGCAGTAAGGAACGCCCCGCTAAGGTGATCCATGTGTCGTCAATTGACGGGCAAAGGATCAACCCTTGGGAGACTTACGCCTATCAAGCCTCCAAAGCGGCTGTCATCCAATTGACGCGGCGCATGGCAGCGCGGCTGATCAAGGACAATGTGATCGTCACCACTATCGCACCCGGCGCTTTTGCGAGCGAAATGAACAAGGCTGCTGCGGCTGCTCCTGATGCCTCTGCTGCGATGATCCCATCAAAGCGGATCGGCACAGCAGAAGATATGGCAGCGGCTGCGATTTACCTGTGCGGGCGCGGCGGCGATTATGTCGTTGGCGAGACGCTGACGGTGGATGGCGGCGTGGTCAATGCAAGCCTGCCATTCAGCTTTGGCGATGCTTCGGGCGAGGGCTGAGCGGGACATGGCCTCTTTGCCCCTCGCGTAACCAATCCTTGGCCTCGCGCGTATGAATAAAGGGGCGCAAGTCTTTGGAATTGAAGCGCAGGAGAAGCAAAATGCAAGGCAGTCAGAAACTAGCTCTAGTGGCAGGATTAGGAGCATTGATGGCTCTGGCTGCAACGCCGCTCGTTTGGGCGCAAGATGCGCAAGGTGACGAGGCAGCGGAGCAGGCCGCGCAAGCACTTGATGACTTTTCTGATATTGCAGGCCAGCGTGAGGATAATACGCAAAGCGAAGATCAAGCCGCCCCCGACGCAGCTCCCCCTGGCAATTCGGAGCTGGACGAGGAAACCCAAGCGGCTTTGGATGTTATTGCCGCAGTCGTCGATCAGATTGATCCCGATGCAAAGCGCAATGGCAATAGCTGGGAATTGACGCTGGAAGAGCGCAACATTCTGGTCGTGACTGATGTGAGCGCTGGCAGGATGCGCGTCATGACCCCGATTGCAGCTGCTGACCAATTGCCGGACGAGGGGCTAATGCGCTTGCTTCAGGCCAATTTCGACACGGCCCTTGATGCTCGTTATGCGGTCGCCCAAAATCTGGTGTGGGGCACATTTATTCACCCGCTAAAGTCGCTCAATGCGCGCGATTTTGCCTCTGGCGTGCTGCAAACCAAGGCCTTGGCTGACACTTTCGGCACGACGTTTTCCAGCGGAATTTTGAGCTATGGCGCTGGTGATAGCGGCGCGATTATCGGCGAACAGTTGGAAGAATTGCTGAAAGAGCTGGAAGACCGC